>JAFGID010000054.1 GCA_016929735.1 Ignavibacteriales bacterium
GATAATCCTGTGTTACTTACACACGCAAGTGGACATGCAATAATTGCAAATAAAAAAGCAATGGAACTTGCTGGAATAACAAATGAAACTGTTACCCCGCCAGGGGGTGAAATAGTAAAAGATGAGAATGGAAATCCAACAGGAGTGTTTAAAGAGGATGCTAGTTCTTTAATTTATTATGCTTATAATAAATACTTGGATAAAAGAAGTCCAGAGGAAATTAAACAAACAGATGTTCAAATTTTAAAATTTGCTGATGAGGAATGTCTGACAAGTGGTATAACATCAGTTACAGATGCTTCAAGCAGTTTTGATATAATTGATTTATATAAAGAGCTATATGATAAAAATAAGTTAAATGTTCGTATGAGTGTGATGATTTATGAGAGTAATGAAAATTTAAATAAAAAAATCGCCGATTATAAAATTATTGGATATGCAAATAATCATTTAACTGTCAGAGCAATAAAACAATTTATTGATGGTGCCTTAGGTTCGAGAAGCGCTTGGTTCTTTGAGCCATATAATGACAAGCCAACTGACAAAGGAATTAATGTTACTTCATTAGAATATTTAGAAGAAACAGCGAATATTGCTATTGATAATGATTTTCAACTTTGTACTCATGCAATAGGTGATAGAGGCAATAAGGAAATGCTGGATATTTATGAAAAGGTAATGAAGCAACATCCCGACAAAAAAGATTTACGATGGCGGATTGAACACGCTCAACATCTTGCAAAAGATGAGATAAACAGATTTTATCAATTTGGAGTAATTGCATCAATGCAAGGTTGCCATGCGACATCAGATGGACCTTATATTGTCAAAAGATTGGGAGAAAAAAGAGGAAAAGCAGAAAGTTACATTTGGCGGGATTTATTAGATGCAGGAACGCTTATTTGTAATGGAACAGATGCACCGGTTGAGTTAGTCAGTCCGATTTTATGTTTTTATTCATCTGTGACAAGAAAGATGTCCGATGGAATTGAATTTACTCCTGAACAAAAAATGACAAGAATGGAAGCATTAGAATCATATACGATAAATAGTGCTTATGCCTCTTTTGAAGAAAATATAAAAGGTTCACTTGAGATAGGCAAATTAGCAGACATTGTTGTCCTATCGAATGATTTACTCAATTGTTCTGATGAAGATATTTTGAAAACTGAAGTTTTATATACGATTATTGGTGGAAAAATTTTATATCAGAAAAAATAATTATAGTTATTGTTTTAATTAAACATGGTGGTAAAATAAAAATTATGAATAGAAGAAAATTCTTAAAAAGCACTGCTGCTTTAACTGCTGCTTCAAGTATTACATTATCATCCAGAATTTTTGCACAGGACATGGATGAAAGAAAAGTAATAAAACCAGCAAAGTTAAATATTGGTGAAACTCTGGGATTAATCGCACCAGGCAGCTATATTACCCCCGATGAATTAGCTGAAAGCATTTCTCATTTAGAAAAACTTGGATTTAAAGCAAAGTATCCGAAATATATTCTTGAACAAAACGGATATTTGGCAGGAACTGACAAACAACGGGTGGAAGATTTACATGAGATGTTCGAAGATAACAATGTGAAAGGAATAATTTGTGCGAGAGGGGGATATGGATGTATGCGTATTCTGGATTTGATTGATTATGATTTAATCAAAAATAATCCCAAATGTCTAATTGGATTTAGTGATATTACTGCGTTGCTTTATGCGATTTATGAAAAGACAGGATTGGTTTGTTTCCATGGCCCTGTTAGTATTTCATCTACAAACGATTATACATTGTATTATCTGAGAAAAATTGTTATGGATGTGAATAATAAATTAACAATAAAAAATGCAAAAGAAGAAAACGAAGAAACAGATGAAATTTATGGAAAATATGTTATAAATAGGGGTGTTGCCGAAGGAATATTAGTTGGAGGAAATCTCTCGCTTGTGGCTGCTTTAGTAGGCACTCCGTATTTTGTAGGACTTGAAAATAAGATTTTATTTTTAGAAGAGATTGGAGAAGAACCATACAGGATTGACAGAATGTTAACACAGCTCCTTCTCTCGGGTGAACTAGGAAAAGTAAAAGGTGTTGCTTTGGGTGTTTTTCGTAAATGCCAGGTAAAAGAAGTTGACCCGTCTTTTGATAAATCATTTTCATTACGAGAGGTATTATTCGACAGATTGAAAAACTTAGGTGTGCCAGTTATGTATGGGATGTCTTTCGGACATATACGAAATAAAATAACAATTCCCTTCGGAATAAAAGCAAAACTTGATACGAATAATCAAACATTGACATTGCTTGAAAATTCTGTAGTGAATTGAAAATGACTAAGAGATCAAAGATACGATTAGAACTTTTTGTTCAAGTTGCTGTTCCTTTGCCATTCAGGAAATTATTTACCTACTCAGTACCCGATGAATTAAAATCACAAATTCAAATTGGCGTTCGTGTTGTTATTCCATTTGCCAAAAGGACTTTAACCGGTTTTGTTATTACTGCTAGCGATAAATCGGAATATACAAAAGGGATAAAGCCTATAGTTGATGTCCTTGATGATAAACCTATATTTAATGAAAAGAGTTACAAATTTTATGAATGGTTAGCAGATTATTATTTATGCTCGATTGGTGAAGCGTTAAGAAATTCAGTACCACATGGTTCTGAGATTGAATCAAAAAGAAAAGTTGTTGCCGATAAAGAATTGTGCAAATCTCTGTTTGAGCAAGAAAACAAAAAAAACTCAATTAAGGCAAAACTGCTTCAGATATTATCAGAAAAAGAAGTACAAAGTATTTCAAGTCTGCAAAAAACGGTAAATAAAAAAAACATTTACTCGGTTTTACGTGAATTAGAACTTCAAGGTATTGTTTCAATTTTGAATTTAATAGAACAACCAAAGGCAAAACAAAAAACTTTAAAATATGTTAAGTTAGCAAAATCCATTGATGAGGTTTATGAATATCTTCCTAATCTTGAAATAAAATCACCGAAGAAGATGGTTGTTTTATTGGAACTACTTTCTAACAAAGAAAAGGAA
>JAFGID010000055.1 GCA_016929735.1 Ignavibacteriales bacterium
AACTGAATTACCTGAATATGATAGAGACTGTTATCTTTGTCCGGGAAATTAAAGAGCAAATGGTGAACGAAATTCTGATTAAAAAACAATTTGTTTTTACAAATGATTTCAGTATCTTGACAATAAAACCTCCTGAATAACATTTATATATGAATCTTTACCCAACACTTCTAAGTTCAGCAAACATAAGGAAATTTATGGTAGGTTATTAAATGCTTGCAGAACCTCAAAAAGGTATTATACCTGAAATGACTTCAGAAGTAATAAGAAATACTTCAATAACTCATTACCCTGGAAAAAAGTATAAAAAACAACGGATTTCCTTCCTACCTAAAAATGTAGTTTTAATTACTTCCTACCTCTTTTACTACCTTAAAATGTAGTTTTTAACTCTACAATCAAAAAAGGTGAAACATTGAAAAAACGATTTCGTCTTTTTACGTGAGAATTAAATTTTTTAACCATAATTTTTATCAGGAGGAAGCTATGAAAGCTCTATTAAAAGTGATTGTTGTTGTTGTACTTATACTTACAAGCGGTTTTACTTTTGCAGATGACCCTTTAACACCTGACCCAAACGGAGAATTTTCTAAATTCACAAAAGAACAGCTTGAACAGATTGAAGAAAATCTGTTGGCAGGTTTAGATTCTGAAAATTCAGGTTTAAGAATCAGTTGTGCTTATTTTCTGGGAGAAATCAAATCTGATGATGCATTGATACCTTTGATGGCAATGTTGAGAAATGGCGTTTGTGATGAAGAAAAAATTGTTGCCGCACTTTCCTTATACAAAATCAATAATGCAAGGGGATTGTATCAGGTTAAGGGGGCAGCTAGATTTTCTGAAAGTGAACGTGTGAGAAGAATGTGTGATATTTTTTACAATACCTACATATGGGAACAAAAACATCCTAAATCAGAGACTGACTCGTATGCTATTGATACAGAATACAATGGATACAGTATATCTGATTTTTTAGCTGAGAAATAATGTAGTTATTCTAAAAAAAACCCCCTCACTATAGGGGGTTTTTTGTTGTATCTGATTAAATTATAATCTTGACTTGATGTTGTTTGTATATTCGGTTTTATAAAGAGAACGAGTAACACCATTATAAGTATAGGTTGTATTATCGTATTTTATATTCGAATAGCCATTATTAGTACAGAAGTTGGTAACATTCGTAATCCTATCATACGGATCGGGATGAGTAGAAAAGAATGTGGCAACAGCATTATTTGATTCTACATATCCATCGTCTTGAAGTTTTTCAAAGAAAAACTTAACTCCACCTGGGTAGTATCTTGTATCTTTCAAATATTCAAATGAATCAGAATCGGCTTCGTCTTCGTCAGAACGGCTGTTGGCAAGAAAAGCCAAACCAACAAATAAATTTGCCGCAATCTCTTCAATGGCACTTGGATTATCCCCAAGAATTATGCTCAGTAATAATGATACACCATAATACTTTGTCAAACGTGATGTCGAATGACGATTTTCAATATGTGCAATTTCATGTCCAATGACACCGGCAAGTGCATCTTCTGAATCAAGATATTTCATTAGACCTGTATAAACATAGACTCTTCCTCCTGGTATTGCAAAAGCATTCATAGTATTTGGATCGTTTATTATTTCAATTTTATATTGAAATACATCGTCGTGTTCAACTTTTGGAGAGCTTAATACATGCTGAAATATTCTTGTGTTAATGTAACTTTTTAGAGTTGGATCATTTAAAATTGGATAATTATAAGGGTCAGCTGCAATTTCCGCAGCAACCTGATCGCCTAAAATAACATCATCTTGCAGTGAAAAAATATTAATATCGTCTAAAATATCACATGTACTAAAAATAAATACACTGCAAATTGTTATTGCATAAAATATTTTTTTCATTTTATTTACCTCCTAAAAAATAAATTTATCTATCGTAAAATTATAAAAACATTATCAAAATTCAAACCATAAAATCAACCTGATAGCGTCTTCAATTTTAAAAGACGCTATCATTTTGTTAAATTATTATTTTACTTCAATTACTCCAGCCCCATTGAATGAATGAAATTCCCTGTCATACATTGCTTCTGCACCTATGACCGGCAATTGAAATTTACCTTGATTTACAACTCTAAGCATATAATAATAATCTTTTGTTGAATTGAAATTTATATCTGTGAAAAGAATTATTCTATCATCTCTAATGTCGGTATATTGCGGATTCAATGGATTATCAGATTTCCAAGTCAATTCAGTTGAAGTCGAAAGTCTTGGATTTTCAATTTCGAATGCTGCAGGAATCATATCTGTAATTACAATATTTTCTGCCGAGCTTCCTAAACTGCTAAGAGTAATTTTACAAACTATTAGTTGTCCCTGTGTGAATTTATTGTTTGTTATCTGTTGTTTCGTCCTATAATCATAGTAAGCTCTTCTTATACGGATAAACGAATCAACCTCTTTAATTTTTTCACCAACTTTGACTCCTTCAGTATTCCAGAAATAATATAATTCACCCGTTCCTTCAGATTTCAGAGTTACGTTTGCACCATTTAGTTTGCTATTACTTGTCGTAATATCTTTTCCGTTGTAGGTTTCAATTACGCTTCCATTGACATTAACATATACTTTCATATTTGCGTCTGAAGTTCTTTTTGCAGATTTACCAAGTGCCAAGAAAATAAATGAACGTTCTTGCGTTGAGTATGCATTCTTTAGATCATTACTTAAATGTTTTATCAAATTGGGTATTTGTTTGTTATTCGGGTCAACCTCTATTAATACATTCAACATAATTGCGTTAGAGCGAATTCCCGAGTCAAAATTTCCACCGGTTAATCTATCGGTTTTTTCTGGGGTAAATTTACTTGGAATTAGTGAATTGTAAGATGACCACTTACCCATCATTGCATAAGCACCTGCTAATAAATATTTCGAATCTTCAGATAAGAGGTGTAGTCTTGCTTTGTAATAATTCATCGTAGCAATATCACCTTTACCCGCAAGGGCAAGTACATATAACGAATATAAAATTTCTTTATTTGCAATTTTTCTAATAATTCTTTGATTATTAGCGTAAGTAATATAATCATAAGTACTTTGTTCTTTAGCACGCTTAGCAATATAATTTAGTAATTTATTTAGCACATCTTTCTTTACGTCGTAACCAACTTTTTGTGCCTCAATTAAGAAGTGTGCAGCATATACGCTACCCCACCAACTTCCATAATATCCACCCTGCCAATAAGCCATTGAACCATCATATAATTGCATTGACTCTATCTTTCTGATTCCTTCTTTTATATAATAAACGGGACTATTAGTTCTGTAAATATCTGGTGCAACTAATTTTGCTAATTCATCAAAATAAAGTTGAGGGAATAATTGAGATACTGTCTGCTCAATACATCCATGAGGATAACCAATCAAATATTTTAAGTGTTCGGCAAATTTAATAGCTGGGAACTTGCTTATTGTTAGAGCAGTGTTTTGTGTTCCTTCGAGATAGTTCTTTGGAATATTAATATTTGCAGATGTACCTGCTTTAATCACTCCCGAACCAGTTTCTGATATTAACGGTGATACTGGTCGGACAGCAATATCAATTTCTTCTTTTACTTTTGCAATTCCAGAAGTTTCTATTGTTATTTTACCCTTACCTACTTCTGATTTTGATTTAATTGTAAATGTAACTTTCTCTGTCGAATTTGGATTAACTGTTACAGATTTCGTCGTAGGTCCAACAATTGTTAATGGTCCTTCAACTTTGATATTTACTTTTACTTCCCCTTTCTTTGAGGTGGTGTTTATTACTGTTACAGGTGAAATCAATTCGTCATCAATAGACAAAACTCTTGGAACTTCCGGTTCGATAATCAAATCATCGGCTACTTTAATGTGTTCTTCGGCACTACCGAATCTCGGACCTGAATATGCTATTGCCATCAATCTTAAATCACCATTAAATTGGGGAATATCAAGATTTATCGTTACAGTTCCATCGCTGTTTGTTCTTCTAATACCACTCCAGATAGAAACTAGCTTGTATCTTTTTGTCGGAATTGGATTTGTTCTTTTCTTCAGTTCGCTTATCATTTCATCTCCACCAGTTGACGAACTCAAAATTTCGGGGAGTAATAATTTATACAAATCATAACTTGAAACTTTCAATTGTCGTTTAGCATACATATATTTGTATGGATCAGGAGTTTGGAAATCCTTAATTTGTAAAATTCCTTCGTCAACAGCTGCCAAAGTAACATAGACATCTTTTTCCGACACCGTTTTAATTGTAATTGATTGTCTTGTGTTTGGTTTTATTTTAGTCGGAGCATTAATTGTTACGGGCAATCTATTAGATTTCTTTTCAACTTTCATTGAAGCAAAACCATGACCTACTAAGAAAGGCGTATTTGCATCAGCATTATGTTTCTTGAATAATGTTGCCGTTACATAAACATTAGGCATATACTTAGAATCAACAGAAAGTTTCAATTCAATTGATTTATCTTTTACTTCGACATACTGATGTTCTAGGACACCATTCCTTTCAATCGTTACCAAAAGTTTACCTGAAAAAGGACACATAAATAATACTTTTGCTTTGTCGCCGGGTTCGTAAACTTCTTTATCAAAAACAATATCAATTCTACCTTCCTTATCAACCTCAAATGAAGATGCAGTAGTAGAAGTCCAACCATAGGCATAAAAACTAAATTTCTGATAATCACTACTGCCGGTTTTATAAACTCTAATTTCATAATTCCCTGATTTTTCTAGGC
Organism: Ignavibacteriales bacterium; assembly: GCA_016929735.1. GTDB lineage: Bacteria > Bacteroidota > Ignavibacteria > Ignavibacteriales > Melioribacteraceae > JAFGPR01. Next base: position 4,782 of record JAFGID010000055.1, read on the forward strand.
GTAATGGAAAATCAGTTTTACTATTACTGAGCTTGATATTTTTTGTCCATTCGCGAATTTCTTTTCGTTCGGATGCGTAATAATATCTATTTGAATAATCGCGCTTTAATACGGTTTTCCATTCGTATCGTACGAGTTCAACCTTTGCAGAGAAATTATTTATTGGCTTATCATTTTGGCCAACTGCTGCAAATTGAAATTTTATATCTTCATTAGTTCCGAAATAGTAACCGGGTGATTTTATTCCGATAAAATAATCTTTAGGATAAATATCAAATGCTGCTACTCTGTTTACAGTCCTGCCAGTCAAATCAAAGACGCTTATGTAAGCATAACCGGTAATTATACCGCTACCGTAAATGTCTGCGGGAATGATATAATCAATTCTTGATTTTCCGTTTTCATCTAATTTACCATCTACAAAATAGTTTGAATATGAAGGATTTACAATTGAAGAATTGCTAAAATCAAAATCAGGAAAAGTCTTACTTGAAAAGATTCTGTGTCTTAATTGGATATCTGCCTGATATTTTAGATCCGATGCTTTTGCACCGAAGAGAAATTCGGCATCAATATTTATAGGAACTGTTTCGCCCGGTTTTGCAGTTTTTTTATCGTTGGTGAGTGTAACCCGAATTTTATCAGGTACGAAATCCTCAATGCTGAATTTGTATGCTCCAATAATTGTCTCTGTCCCGGAATACAACTCAACTGTATATTCGCCAGTTTGGACATAATCGGGCATGTCGAAAGACAACTCGAACGAACCTTGAGCATTAAGATGCTTTTTAAATTCATCATAAACTTTTCCGGCTGGCGTTATAATTTTAACAATGATAGGTCTGTCTTTTAATATTTGAATATTTTCGTCTCTAACAATTGCAGATACATTTACTCTATCACCGGGTCTGTATAAATTCCGATCAGAATATATAAAGCACATTACATCACTTGAATATTCATGAATCCCTCCTACATCATATCGGCTTGTTTCGATAAATGTTTCATTCAAATCAATATAATTGAAATCACCACCTTTTTCTGCAAAGACTAACCGGGGAGTAAACCCTTCAATTTTTTCTTTCACTTTTTTGAAATGAACTATACCATCAGAATTTGTGACATCAGATAAAATCGTTTGATTATTACTTGAGATAATACTTATATCAACTCCCGATACTGGTTCAGCCGTTTTAATTGAATTAACAAATACTACAATTTCATCTTCACCTTTTTTAGTGATTATTCCAAGGTCAGAAATTGCAACCATTTTCGAAGCATTAAGCCACCTGTCTTCTGCAGAACTTACATTAACAACATAAATTCCTTTAAATTTGTTTTCTAATGCTTTATCTAAATTTACATTTACTTGCTCCAACCAGTTGGTTCTGCTTTTTAATTGTATTTTTTCCGTGTATAAAAGTTTTCCATAATTATCAACTGAATAATCTGGCGAATAGTAATCATAATAATAATCATCATAATAATAGTAGTCATACCTTGATAGGAAAAATAAAATATTGTTTTTGAAAACTTGCGATACTTCCAATTCAATTTCATTTATGTTCACTACATTTGCGGTAATAATTTTACTACCGCTGTACATCAAATATTTTCCTTTAGTATCTGTGAAATTGATTGAAGGTGCAAGATTAACCATTGATACCATCTGAACAAATTCATCCTCAAGTTCACCCCCATATAAACCGGGTAATCCTTTCTTAATTATTAAATCAACTGTCTGAGCATCAAAAAAATCACCTTCAACTCTGAATTTATCTTCCGACACAAAATACTTTAATGTTTTGGACGGCTCTGTCTTAACGTATTTATTCAATTCTTTCTCGTCAACCATTTGTGTTGTGTAAACATCAATCCAACCGCTTACTCCGTCAAAACCCGAAGCTATCCCGGTAATTTCAAGTTTAGTAATCTGGGGTAAATCATAATCAAATTCCTTATTCTCGCCTAAATCTTGTTTTCCAACAACTGATTGTAATCCATTTTTAATTGTGATTTGAATTTCCTGCTTCTTATCCGTCTGTTGTATATCACCAAGATTGATTGCAATTACTTCTGAAGATTCTTTTGTTATTATTTGGTAGTCTTCTATATCGTCGCCATCTACTTCAACTTTTAAGTATTTTTTCAATTGGTCCGGTAAGACGGGATAATTGAAATAAATATTTGCTTGAATACTCATTTTGTAGTTTTCGTGTGGTATTTGTGTCCAGAAGTAATCGATCTTAACTACATTGAAATCAGGAGTATTGAATTTATATGTATCAAAATCGGGGTCTTTGCCTGAATCGAATAATACTTTTTTGGTAATTTCAGCTGAGTACTGCTGAATTGGTTCAAGAGGAAATTCAGGTGAAAATATCAATGTTCTTGCATCAAGCCATTTGAATTTTCCAACTATTTTTGGTTCGAAAATAACATATTCTTCGGTTGACCATTGTTCAATTACTTCGAGCGGTGCTAAATCTTCAGTAAATACAATTGTGAAAGTAGTAAGTTTATCAACTACACCGCTTGGTGTAAACTCTTCAACTTCAACGGTGTTACTTGGGCCGCAGGCAAAGTAGAATAACGCTGTTAGAAGAATAACTATTTTTGAGATTATCCTATTCATTTCGCACTCCTTAATTTAATTAAATAACTTGTTTTAATATTATAAAGTTAGTTAAAAATTTTTATTATTCAAACATTAAAAGGAATAAATTTTTTGAATAAAAGATTTATATTCACTTATAATATAATTTTCAAAAGGTTTTTTAAAAAAATTTATCTTATACAATAATTAGGGGCGAATGGGAATAGGACATATTTTTTCGGTCCCGTCTTGGTCAGTGAAAATATCATCCGGGAGGCCAGTTCATCTGCCTTCCACCAAGAATATGCATATGTAAATGATAAACTTCCTGCCCTCCTTCACGGTTACAATTAATTACTAAGCGAAATCCTGTCTTGTCAATTTTTTCTTTTCTTGCAATTTCTTTTGCTGCTTCGAACATTTCTGCAAGTAATTCCGAATGTTTGTTCTTATCAAAATCTAATATAGTTGGTATTTCCACTTTTGGGATGATAAGAACATGTGTTGGTGCTTGGGCATTAATATCGTAAAAA
>JAFGID010000056.1 GCA_016929735.1 Ignavibacteriales bacterium
AAGCGGACAACTTGGTTGTGTAGATTGCAAGAAAAAATGTATTCAGAAAATAAATGAATTTCTTTCACCTATTCGCGAGAAAAGAAACTATTACGAAAAAAACACAAATGAAGTAATTGATATTTTGGTAGATGGAGAGAAGCGAGCAAAAGAAGTTGCAAGACAAACAATGGATGAAGTGCATAATAAAATGAAATTCGGTTGATATGTATAAAATTAAGTTACAACAATTCGAAGGTCCTTTAGATTTACTTCTGTTCTTTATAAGAAGACATGAAATTGATATTTATGATATACCTATTGCGATGATAACAAAAGAATTTCTTGAATATGTTCAACTGATGAAGCAATTGGATTTGACTGTTGCGAGTGATTTTATTCTTATGGCTGCAACGCTTATGCAGATAAAAGTAAGAATGCTGCTGCCAAGGGAAATTGATGAAAAAGGAGAAGAAGTTGACCCACGGGCTGACCTTGTTGCAGCTCTGCTCGAATATAGAAAATATAAAGAAATGGCTGAAGAGTTGTCATATTTTGAATCTGAACAAAGAAAAAGAAATTTTCGTGGCAATTTTGATTCTGATTATAAAGATGAAAGTGTTGACTTAAAAACGTTAATGAAAAATGTAACAATTTATGATTTGATGAGATGTTTCAAAGCAGCTTTAGATAAACTCCCTCCGATAGCGGTTCATCAGATTAAGAAAGTAAATATAACGATTGAAGAACAAATGGAATTTATTTTTGATAAATTGAACAAAAAAGATGAATTGCATTTTCTTGAGATTGTCGAAGAGATGAAAGAGAAAATTAGGATTATTGTTACAATAATAGCTCTCCTTGAATTAATCAAAATGGGCAGAATCGGATTGAAAGAATCCGAAAGATTTAATGACTTTTTAATTTACAGTACAAACAATGGATGAGATTTACAAATCAATTATTGAAGCACTAATTTTTTCTAGCGACGAACCATTACCCGCATCTGAAATAATTAATGCAATTACCGATATTGACGGTGACGATATTAAAATATCAAAAAATGATATTGATAAAGCAGTTGATAATTTGAATAAACTATATGAGAGAAAGAAATTAAGTTTTCGAATAGTGAGCATTGCAAATGGATATTCATTTGCAACTCAATCTGAATATGCGAAGTATGTTGGATTTCTATCAACGGAAAAAAGTAAAAGAAGATTAAGTCCAGCAGCATTAGAGACTATTTCCATAATTGCTTACAAGCAGCCGATAACCAAACCGGAGATTGAAGCTATTCGTGGTGTAAATTCTGATTTTGTTATTAACACTTTACTCGAAAGAAAAATAATTGATATTAAAGGAAGAGCCGACACTGTCGGAAGACCTTTACTTTATGTTACGAATGATGAATTTTTGAAGTATTTCGGCTTAAATAAAATTTCTGATTTACCAAAACCGCGTGAGATTGATGAAATAATGAAAGACGAAGATTTCATCGAACAAAAAAGAAAAATAATGATGAATGAAGTTGAAGAAATGTTAGAGGAAACAACTACGGAAAAAAGCAACGATGAGACTTAATAAATATCTTGCTGAATGTGATGTTGCTTCTAGAAGAAAAGCAGAAGAACTTATTTCAGAAGGGAGAATCTCGGTTAATGGGAAAGTAATTCGTGAGTTGGTTTTTTTTGTAAATGAATCAAAAGATACAGTAAGAGTTGATAATAGAAAACTCAAAATAAAAGAAAAAGAATATTATTTGCTTTATAAACCGAAAGGCGTAATTACAACTACAAACGATGACAAAGGTAGAATAACGGTAATTAATTTAATCAATACTAAGAGCGTGATTTTTCCTGTTGGCAGGTTAGATTACAATACCACAGGAATTTTATTATTAACCAATGATGGCGATTTTGCAAATTATTTATTGCATCCAACGAATAAATTTCAGAGGGAATACATAGCTAAATTGGATAAACCTTTGAAATTGGCAGATATGAATAAATTATTACAGGGAATTTATATAGATAAAAGAAAGAGTAAATTTATTGATATAAAAATTAAATCAAAAGAATACCCAAAGCGTGTGAATGTCATAACAGAAGAGGGTAGAAATCACTTTGTGAAAGTAATGTTTTCAAAAGTTGGTTATCGCGTAAATGAATTGAAACGAATACGATTTGGAATTTTTACACTTGGAAAATTAATTCCCGGTCAGTATCGTAAATTGACAAACGAAGAAATTATTTCTATCAAAAATCTTTATGAGAAAAATTAAATTTCAAATTTTATTACTGTTAGTACCTTTTTTGTTTATTCTTGCACAAGAAAAAGATACTACAAAATTAACAGAAAAGAAGGTTGAGTATTTGGATATTAATAAATTGCGTAAGCAATTAGATTTTACTTTTTCTGACCCTAATTTTTCGGACGCATTTTTTGGCGTACTTGTTCAATCACTCGAAACAGGTGAAATTATTTACGATATTAACATACATAAATTATTTATTCCAGCATCAAATATAAAATTGTTTACAACGGCCTCTGCTTTATTGTTACTCGGGTCTGATTATTCGTATCAGACAGATATTTTTTATGATGGTTATATAATGAACAATACTCTAATTGGTGATGTAATCGTTAGAGGGAGTGGTGACCCGACACTATCCGACAGATTTTATAGAGGTAGCATAACAAAAATTTTCGAAGATTGGGCAGATTCGCTTATTAAATATGGAATAAACAATATTGACGGAAATATTATTGGTGATGATAATTGTTTTGATGATGTTGGCTATGGAAAAGGATGGGTATTTGAATACGAAAATAGTTGGTATTCTGCACCATCTGGTGCTTTATGTTTTAATGATAATACAATCAGAGTGGTAATAAAACCAACAGTCATTAATACACCTGCAATATTTACAATTGAACCAATTGCTGATTATTTACCAATTATTAACAAGGTAATTACAGTCGATTCAAAAGCAGAAGAAAAAATACAGATATACAGAGATAGAATTAGTAATATCGTTACAATTTATGGAACGGTAAGAGAGAATACAGATTCTCTCGTTGAACATATTCCCATTATGAATCCCACAAATTTTTTTGTTAGTGTATTAAAAAATGTTTTTGAAAAAAAAGGAATATATATTTCAGGTTATGCAAATGATATTGATTTTGAAGATAAAATTTATAGTTACGATGAAATGGTTTTGCTCTTTTCGCATTTGTCTAATCCATTAAAAGAAATAATTTCGGAGACAAATAAAAACAGCAATAATTTTTATTCTGAACAAATATTAAGAACTCTGGGATGGGAAATTCATAATTTTGGTTCATTAGAAAATGGAATTAAAGCATGTGAGTATGTATTTGAAATAATGGCTATCAACCCTGAAAATTTATATTTTACCGATGGTTCGGGACTATCGAGATTAAATTTAGTTACTCCCCGGCAAATTGTAACATTGCTTAGTTTTATGTATAAGAGTGATGAATTTAAATCATTTTATGAATCTTTACCGATAGCTGGTTTTGATGGTGGACTCGCCTACAGGATGAAGGGAACAAGAGCAGAAAAGAATGTCCGAGCAAAGCCGGGATATCTGACAGGCGTTGTTGCTTTGTCGGGATATTTAAATACTGCTAATGGCGAACCACTCGTTTTTTCAATTATAATAAATAATTATCTTTTACCTGCTGTATTCGCTAATTATATTCAGGATGCAGTTTGTATGAGTTTAGCAAATTTATATAGAACACATTAAGGAGGAAATTTGGAGCAAGAATTAAAAATTGATGATATTAACGATTTAATTCAGAGAAGAATTGAAGAACTGAATGAATTACAGAAAATGAAAATCACACCATATCAATATAGTTTTGATGTTAATGCTTTTTCATCGGACATAAAAAATGATTTTGAAAAGTTTGAAGGTAAGAATGTCAAAATTGCCGGAAGAATAATGGCTTTACGTAGAATGGGAAAAGCATCCTTCGCTCATATTCAGGATATTAAAGGAAGAATTCAGTTCTATCTGAAACAGGATGAAATTGGAGAAGAAAATTATAAAATATTTAAACTTTCTGATATTGGTGATATAGTTGGTGTTTGTGGGAAGGTATTTAAAACTAAAACAGGTGAGATTTCTGTCCATTCAGATTCATATACTCTGCTTGCAAAGTCTATTCGCCCAATCCCTATTGCAAAAGAAGTTGTTGACGAAAACGGCAATAAAACAATATTCGATCAATTTGTTGACAAGGAGTTGAGATATCGTCAGAGATATGTTGATTTGATTGTTAATCCTGAAATAAAGGATATCTTTATTAAAAGGTCGAAAATAATTACTGAACTACGAAGTTTTTTGAATTCAAAAAATTATCTTGAGGCTGAAACCCCAGTCCTCCAACCGATTTATGGTGGTGCTGCTGCAAGACCATTTGTAACTCATCACAATACTCTCGATATGACTTTATATTTAAGAATTGCTGATGAACTTTATTTAAAGAGATTAATTGTCGGTGGTTTTGATGGAGTATATGAAATATCAAAAGACTTCAGAAATGAAGGTATTGACAGAACTCATAATCCTGAATTTACAATGCTTGAGTTATATGTTGCATACAGAGATTATTTCTGGATGATGGAATTAGTTGAAGAAATGATAAATAATATATGCATTAAAGTATTTGGAACAACAGAATTTGAAATTGAAGGAAAGAAAATCAATTTCAAAGCACCTTGGCAAAGAATATCAATGACTGATGAAATTCAAAAAATAACTGGTTTGGATGTTCTAAAAGCAAATGAAAATGAGATTATAAAAATTTTAAAAAGTAAAAATGTTGAATTAACTGGAAAAGAAAATAAAGGCAAGTTGATTGATTTACTTTTTGAAGCAACCATACAACCTAACTTGATCCAACCAACTTTTATAATTGATTATCCATTGGAGATTTCACCACTTGCTAAAAAACACAGGAAAAAAGAGGGATTGGTTGAGAGATTTGAAGGTTTTGTAATGGGGCGTGAGATTTGTAATGCATTCAGCGAATTGAATGACCCAATTGACCAACGTTCAAGATTCGAAGAACAAAAAAAATTAGGTGACGAAGGTGACGAGGAAGCACACCAGATTGATGATGATTTTGTTAGAGCATTGGAATATGGTATGCCTCCAACTGCTGGGTTGGGACTTGGCATAGATAGGTTCGTTATGTTACTTACAAATCAACCATCAATTAGAGATGTTATCTTTTTCCCACAAATGAGAAATTTATAATAAATTATATTTTTGTTTATCATCTTGAAAATTTATAAATACATATTAATATTTTTCTTGTTGAATTATCTTTCATTTGCACAATCAGATGTTTCCTTACAATTTGAAGATACATTGAGAAATATTGGATTTGATAGTAAATTGAATGTCAAGCAGGTAATCGAATTACAGAAAGAGATACAAAAAAAAGATTTGTTAAATAATGATATTAATTATTGGACATTAGCTGGTTTAGGAGGTGTTACAGCCGGAGTGTGGTATGGTGTTCATCAATATTATGCAAATGCATGGTGGGAGGAGCAGGATAACAAATTTAGAGTAATTAATGATTGGGAATATGCACTTTCAATTGATAAGCTCGGACATTTTTATGGTGCGACTTTAATCGGTCATTTATTTTCTGCTGGATTTGAAGCTGCGAATTTTCCAATGGAAGCTTCTACTATTTATGGTGCTTTAGCTTCACTGGCATTTCAACTTTATGTAGAAATTCAAGATGGATTCGGACCACAATGGGGTTTTAGTCCCGGCGACGCAGCCGCAGATATTCTCGGTTCTGCTTATTTAGTAGGGCAGTATTATATTCCATACTTAAAACATTTTCAACCGAGATTTAGTTATCTTCCTTCAGAAGAATTTAAGAGTGGAGAAAAACCTGATATGAATATCGTTAATGATTATCAAGGACAGAAACTCTGGTTAGGCCTTAGAATGAAAGAATTATTGCCTGAAGCGTTAGCTGAATACTGGCCATCTTTTCTTATGTTATCTCTCGGATATGGGGTAAAAGATCTTGATGGCATTGGTGGTGGAATAAGTGAGTGGTATATTGCACTCGATTTTGATGCTGAAACCCTTCCATTACAAGGAAAGTTTTGGCAATTTATAAAAAACACATTAAATTATTTCCATTTTCCGATGCCTGGGATTCGTATATCACCTGACTTTAAGTTTTTTGTTTTTACTTTTTAATTTAGGTTTTATTTTGAAATACAGCATAATTATACCGACACTAAATGAAGAAAAATTATTAGGAAATTTATTGCAGAATATTTGCTGTGATGGAGTGCGTGAAAAATATGATTATGAAGTTATTGTTTCAGATGGTGGTAGTAAAGATAAGACAATTGAAATAGCAAAACATTATGCTGATAAAGTCGTAACAGAAATTAATGGTAAAAAACAAAACATTGCTATTGGTAGAAATAAAGGAGCTGAGCAAGCAAAAGGAGATGTATTAATTTTTCTTAATGGTGATATTGAAATACCGAATTTACAAAAATTCTTCAACTATATTGACAAAAAGTTTTATAAGAGTAGATATGCTGCAATGACTTGTAGAGTAATGATATTTCCTAGCGAAGCAAAATTTGTGGATAAGTTGTTCTTGACATTTTACAACTTCTATTTCAGAATGTTAAATGTTTTTGGAGTAGGTATGGGGCGTGGTGAATGCCATATTGTCAAAAGAGAAATATTCGACAAATTAAATGGATATAACGAAAAATTAGCTGCTGGCGAAGATTTTGAATTATTCAAGAAAATTAAACGAATAGGTAAAATACATTTTGCCAATAAATTAACAATCTTCGAATCTCCACGAAGGTATCGAAAACTTGGACATTGGAAAATATTCTATTTATGGTTTGCTAATGGAGTTTATGTATTTTTCAAAAAGAAAGCACTTTCTCGAGAGTGGGAACAGATTAGATAATGGTTAATGTTATAATGCTTAATGGTTAAAAAATGAAATGTATAAAAAAATATTTATTGTTAATATTTTTCATTTCAATCATGAATTATTCGCAGATTGAAAATGTTGAAGTGAGTAATCCAGTTTATAATTTTCTCGAAAGAATATCCTCATTGCATTTAATTGAAAATTACAATTCATTTGAATTA
>JAFGID010000342.1 GCA_016929735.1 Ignavibacteriales bacterium
ATTTATGTTGGAAAATTGTTCGGGTAGTGACCCTTTATTAGAACCAAATGAAAATGAACTTACTCAGGAAGCACCTGAAACATATATGATTAAGTTCATTACAAGTCAAGGTGAATTTTTACTGAAAGTTAACCGCGAATATTCTCCTCTCGGTGTTGACAGATTTTATTATTTGACCAAAAATAATTATTTTGCAGAAGCAAGGTTCTTTAGAGTAGTTAAAGGTTTTGTAGCTCAATTTGGAATTTCAGGAAATCCAGAGATAAATAAAGTTTGGGAGGATATGGGAATCCCCGATGAACCGGTTAAATATACAAATAAAAGAGGTTCAATTTCTTACGCAAGAAGCGGACCTAATACTCGTTCAATACAATTATTTTTTAATCTTGTTGATAATACAAGGTTAGACAAAACAGATTGGGGTGGTGTGGTTGGTTTCCCACCACTTGGTGAAATAGTTGAAGGTGTAGAAGTACTCGATAAATTGTATGATGGTTATGGTGAAGAGCCTGATCAAGATTCTATTAACGCAAAAGGTAATACTTATTTAATGAAAAAATTTCCAAAATTAGATTATATAATTTCTACTGAAATTGTTGAATAAAGGAATATATTTAAAAAGATTTTTTTAATAAAATATAGAAGCAATATGAAAAAAATAATTTTAATTATTTGTTTAATAGTTTTTTTCGCTTGTCAGGATAAAAGCGAAAATAATGGAGGACAAATTGATAATCAGAATATCCATGAAAAAGAAGCAGAAATTAATATTGTTGGTTTATGGCAGGCTTTACCTTTTGTTGCATCTGGTTGGGATGATACATATCAGTTCTTTGAAGATGGTAAATTTACATTTAATTATAATCAAATGATTTGTGATAAAAGAGAATATTCCTACTCAGGTAATTGGGAATTTGATAGTGAAATTATTAAATTGACCGTTAACGAGAGAGTAATTCACGAAGGTGGCGAGCTGGTACCTGCGATGGGTTCTTGTGCTTCTGAATATGAAATTGAAGGTGGTGAAATTAAAACCATAATACTTGACGAACCTGAAATTATTCAAGTCCGAGTTTCCGATTACGGAATTGACGAGGAAAATATGGAGATGCAAACAATTAAATTTGATAATATACAATTTTGGAAGATTGGCAGTAATCCTGATATCTATTAGACAAAATCCAAATCTGATATTTTATATTTATTGTTACATAATTGTATTTATTACTAAAAAGTCTTAATGTTAAATTTTAAAGAAGATTAAATTAAGGCAAAAATTTGGAGAAAATTAGTAAATGAAAAAAATATTTTCTTTAGGAATTATTAGATTTGTTTTATTTATTTTAATATTAATAAGTTGCGAGAATCTTTTTGGACAACTTAATCTATTAGATATAAAAGATAAGGAAAATTATTCATACAACACATATTTTAAATTTGATAAAATTTATAAACTTCTACACTATATTTATTATGATGATAGGAATTTGATTGATGAAGAATTTTCTCACAAACTAATAATTGATATAATCTGCAAAGACAGCATTTCAACAGACACGATATATCAAATAAAAGAAAATGATGGCTTAATAAAATGTTCATATGAATTATTTAGTCCACTTGGTAAAAAGAAATCATCAGATATCGACGGATGGATAAAAATTTTGGATTGGACTGATGATAAAATTGTAGTTGAGATGAAAATTGATATTTATAGAGAGGAGGTACATTATTATTCCTATATTGGAAAAGAAGAATTTTTATTAAGAAAATAAATAATTGGAGAAATGAGATGAAGGGAATATTGTTGGTATTAGTCATTATTTTAGTTGGATGTAATTCTCAAGATAGTTTAGAAGAAGCACAAAAAAAAGTCAAAGAACAAAACGAAAAATTACATCAGGTCGTTGCAACTAAAAATGTTGATTTGTTAAAAGAAGTTTATGCCGAAGATGCTAACTTTATGCCACCGCGATATGAGATTGTAAAAGGACGAGATAGTATTATTGCAATATGGAAAAATGGAATTGATTATATATTGGATATGAATTCGAAAACTCTTTATAGTGGCGGGACAGTTGATGTTATTTATGAAATTGGAATTGTTGAAACAACAATCAAGGCGGGTGAAGGTGATTCGACTTTTATCGTAAAAAATAAATACAGCAATGTGTGGGTACGTGACGAAGAAGGTGTTTATCGCTTGACTGTTGATATCTGGAATCCGTTGGAGTAGTTGAAGACATTCATTAAACAAAAAACATGGAAAGTCATCCGTATTATTCGTAGAAAAAGGTTGAATTGTTTTTTGAAAAATAATCTTTAATAAAATATAACTATGAAGGTATTATTTTATCTAGCAATATTTTTATTTTGCAGTTTTAGTCTAATTGCCCAAACTGAAAATCCAAACTATAGTAAAGAATTAGCAGATTCTCTTGGTGCTGATGAGTATGGAATGAAAAATTATATTTTTGTAATACTTAAAACAGGTCCAACAATTATCGAAGATAAAGAAAAATTGGATGAATTATTCCGAGGTCACATGGACAATATTAACCGATTGGCAAATGAAGGTAAATTAATAGTTGCTGGTCCATTTGGAAAAAATGATAATGAATATCGTGGGCTTTTTGTTTTGAATGTAAAAACGATTGAAGAAGCACAAGAATTATTGCAGAGTGATTCAACAATCAAAGAGGGAATATTTGAAGTTGAATTATATAATTGGTATGGTTCTGCGGCATTATCCGAATATTTAAAGGTACACGAAAAAATTGAGAAAAATAAACCATAATAATCTTCGTGTCCTTGTGGCAAAATCGACATAATAATTATACCGAAAAAATTAATTGAAAAATATTAAATATAAATATCATCATTTTGGCATTCCAACGAAGACTCCAATTCCTGGTGAAGTTTATCTGAAAGATTATAAATGCTTTCATTTTGGATTTGAGGAAAATGAATTTGGGATTGAATGGATGAGATATGAAGATGATTGTCCTTTACCAGAAATTGTTAAAAATATTCCACATATCGCATTTGAAGTTGATGATGTCTATGAAGCAATAAAGGGTAGAAAAGTCATAATACAACCAAATTCACCTTCCGAAGGAGTCCTTGTTGCATTTATAGAAGAAGATGGTGCACCAATCGAATTTATCCA
>JAFGID010000057.1 GCA_016929735.1 Ignavibacteriales bacterium
TATATAAAATTGACCCGGTTCCAGAATCACATCAGGCAGCATAAATTTTGTGGGCTCTGATTTATTGTCAGTAACAAATTTTCCTTGCAAATTAATGCTTTTTGTTCCGTTGTTTTTTATTTCAAACCAATCTTCAGTTTCACCAAAATTATCCTTGATTGTGTTACTGTTACTTGACATAAATTCATTAACAACCAATCCAACATCACGTTCACCTCCTTTTATTGAATAAGTCCCCAACAAAGGTTCGCGTGTTATATTGTTGTCAATATCAGATGCTTCGATATAATATTTTAATTCTCCATATACAGAGATTGAATCTATGATAACAGCATACTTATTCTTTTCATTAACTTTAAATTCCTTAACTTCAAATTCTCCTTCGTTGGTTTGATAATAGATTTTGGCCGTCGGATTTTCATCATCATCGGTAATGTTCATTTGAATAGTAAACGGAGTATTAAAACTAACAAAATTGTGGTAAACATTTTCAATTATTGGAGCAATAGGATTCAATACAAGCTGATTGCTAATTGAATTTATTCGTTCGGCGATGTAGGGTTTCAACCCATATTTCACATGATCACCAAGGGCGTGAGTATATGACTGATGGTATTGATCGATTGTCCATCCATAATCTAAAGTCCGAAATTTATCGTTTTTTGCTGATGCATCAATTCTTGCTTTAATATTATCTATTGTGGGATATATTGAATCTGGATGTGCATATTTACTGATTAATTCATTTATAAAAAAAGAAAACCTGTCAACGTAAATCGGGTTGCTGAAAAGTTTTGAAGTTAGAGGTATATTTTCATTCTGGTTCCACCACTCATAAATGTTTCTTTGAGCAAGATTTCCAATGTACCAGTCAATCCCGAAAGTATTATCAACATCATATGGAAGAAATTCAAATTTATTAGTGAATTTATTTTTAAATAGATAATAATTGTTCACACTAATTGAATATCCATCCCAATGTCCGGTAAATATTTCAACAGCCAAATACCTTAAAAATCCGTTAACATTAAATATTGGTTCTAAGTTATAAGGTAAATCGACAGGGTCAGAATTACTAATGACCTTTGTTAGATTGATCAAATCGGCATAACCGTTCGATTCATAAATTTGACTAGGCTCATATCTAATTCTGTAATCCTCTTCATTTTCTCCAATATATGCTAAGTCAGAAAAAATTAAGCATTTATACAAATTACCCAAACGAGAACCAAAGCGGCTTTTTACAAATTCTTCATCAATGTGTTCAATATTAATGTACAACCCATAATATTCGTTGTTTATATACAAATCCACATGATTACTTCTTGAACCTGGTACTTGCATTTTATTAAACAACTCCCAAACTAAATGACTTCTAATTATCGATGGATCGTTGTGCTCGCCGTTAAGGTTCATTTTTTCAATTCCATGAAATTTGCCACCCTGGGTAAAAGTATTAAAAGAAATTTTAAAAGATTTCTTTTGTGTCATGTTTCGAGAAGTGTTTCCCCTTAACCGAAAGCCAACTTCGTTAATAGTATCGACTATGCCACCTGCTGAAAAAACAAAACGAGCTTTAAATTCATGGTCAGACATTACATCTTCATATAACCACTCTATTGTATCGGGGCTAATTGTGATATCTACACGGGGAATTTCATAAATACGGTAAATATGTCCTCTATCGGGGAAATATGGTTGTCCAAAAACATGCATAAATATCAAAGAACACATTGCAAATATTGTAATATACTTTTTCATTATCAATTAATTAAAAATCATAAATGATTAATAAATATAAGAAAATTTTACAATGACATTAAGATTCGGCTGAGATTGTTTTCAAAGTAATTTTCAAAAATCAAATTTCACCATCAATATAAGATTAACGTAAGTTTTGATCTGAAAACGAATAAAATTCGACTGAAAAATAAAAAATATTAACTCTCACCACGGAAAAAGGAGTATTTTTCTTTCATTTGCAGGTATAAAAATCAAAAACCACACAATGAGACTACTTATTCAACCTAACTACGAAAAAGTATCGGCATGGACTGCTGCATACATCGCAAGCAAAATTAACAGCCATAATTTCGAAAAACCATTTGTGTTGGGCCTCCCAACCGGATCATCGCCTCTTGGCACCTACAAAGCATTAATTGCCCTGCACAAAGCCGGCAAAGTATCGTTCCGCAACGTGGTTACCTTCAACATGGACGAATACATTGGCATTCCGCAAGATCACCCCGAAAGTTACCATTCATTTATGTGGAACAATTTTTTCAAACATATCGATATTGAAAAAGATAACGTAAACATTCTGAACGGAAATGCAGCTGACCTTGAAAAAGAATGCACCCGCTATGAAGACAAAATTGAAGAATATGGCGGCATTGACCTGTTTTTAGGCGGTATTGGCCCCGACGGGCACATTGCGTTTAACGAGCCGGGCTCATCGCTGAGTTCGCGCACACGGATAAAAACTTTAACACAGGACACCATTATTGCCAACTCGCGCTTTTTCGACAACGACACCAACAAAGTACCCAAAACAGCCCTTACCGTTGGAGTGGCCACCGTACTCGAAGCCAGCGAAGTGCTTATTATTGTGAATGGCCACAACAAAGCTCGCGCTTTGCAACACGCGGTTGAAGAAGGCATTAACCACATGTGGACCATCAGCGCACTGCAAATGCACCCCAAAGGAATTATTGTGTGCGACGAAGCGGCCTGCGAAGAATTGAAAGTAAGCACCTACCGCTACTTTAAAGATATTGAGAAAGATAATATACTATAAAAA
>JAFGID010000343.1 GCA_016929735.1 Ignavibacteriales bacterium
ATCATCTTCATACTTAAGTAAGTCAGAAGCTCGAGTTGCATTCATATCAGAAAGGTCAAGAAAA
This sequence comes from Ignavibacteriales bacterium, assembly GCA_016929735.1. Lineage (GTDB taxonomy): Bacteria > Bacteroidota > Ignavibacteria > Ignavibacteriales > Melioribacteraceae > JAFGPR01. The sequence continues at coordinate 65 of JAFGID010000343.1, forward strand.
TAATCACCACCAAGCAAATTTTCTACCGAACCATAATGACCACCTGAATAATTTTTGTATTCAATTCCTATATTGAAAGTCATTTCTTTGTTTAACAGATATTTTCCATTTAATAAGTATCCAAACCAAAAGTAATCAAAATTATCTGCCGAAATAATTCTTAATGAACGGCTCAGATACGGGTCATAAGTTGAATCAATGTTGTTTAAATTCCCATTCCAAATATTATCAAAGTCAAACTGTCCATTATCATCATAAGGAAAACCATAAGGTACAAAAAACTCAATTGTGTTAATATTCGGATCAATTAAACCGTTTGTATTTCGTCCTTTTCCGAATGTTGTATAAAAAATATTTGACATTGAAAAGTCCTCGCTGATTTTCCAATCGTGGTTAAGACTAATCAAAGGCCTATGAGAATGTGATTCTGTTGAATTTAATGCATTACCGTTTAAATACCCCCAGTCAGAATTGTAATTCTTCTCAGCACTATATCTTTCATAATCTGCCTCAATATGTGGATTTATTCTTTGTCCATGTTTTTGTGGCGAAGCAAATAAATTCAATCCGATATTGTGATTACCAAACATACCGGTCAAAGCAAGATAATATGTCCACTCTCTTAACCAAGTTTGTTCCGCATAACCATCCCAAACTTTTCTTGATAACAATGCTGTAACATTGATTTTATCCTTTATTAATGTTTGCTTTAATAAAATCGATGTTCTGAAAAAGTTATCACTGCCATAAGTAGCAACAATTTCAGGTTGTAGAATATCTGAAACTCCATCATAAGTTTTAACATTTATTGAACCACCCGCATAAGGAGAGAAAAATTGATTAGCGCTCATTCCTCTTTCTATATTAACTTGTTCAAGTACTTCTGATAAACCTAACCAGTCGGACCAATAAACATCACCCGTTTCTGGGTTATTTAATGGAATGCCATTAATTGTAAAACCAATATTTCGTTCATCGAAACCACGCAGGAAAATTTGTCCATCACCATCACCACCACCTAATTCCGAATAATATAAGCCGGGGACATTACAAAAAATTTGAGAAAATTCCCGATAAAAAACATTTGCCTTAATCCCCTCGGGTACTAAAATTGTTGATGAAACAGGTTGAGCCAGAAGCTCTGAAAATAAACATACTATTAACAAAATAAACATTTTATAAGATTTCATTTATTCCACCAAATTATTATGATTATTTTTATTTACAAAAATATCATATATTAAAAGATATAAAATGCAAAAAATTATTCCCAATTTATTACTTAGTCTTTTGGAATATCATCGTAGTTTTCATTTATAGCAATCTTAACAAATCCATTTGCTTTTTCTAATCTTACTTTTGCTTCTTCTTTAGAAACCTTTGCGAGTATCATTACTAATGCTGTCTTTACATGCCCATCAGCTTTTTCTAAATAATACTTTGCTTCTTCATAAGATATACCTGTTATAGTCATAACAATTCTTTTTGAACGCTCAATTAATTTTTTATTTGTCATCTGTAAATCAATCATCATGTTTTCATATACTTTTCCAAGGCGAATCATTAAAGTAGTTGTCAGCATATTCAAAACAAGTTTCTGAGCAGTTCCGCTTTTCATTCTTGTTGAACCCATTACCACTTCTGGACCAACATAAGGACAAATCGGAACATCAACGCATTCAATGTTGAAGGTTTCTCTTGGTGTACATGTAATATAAAGTGTTGTTGCACCGAGTTCCTTAGCTTTTTTAACTGCACCTATTACGTAAGGTGTTCTTCGACTGGCTGCTATACCACAAACAACATCGTTTGAAGTAACATTTGCTTTAATTACTTCTTTGGCTCCGTTTTCTTCAAAATCTTCTGCTCCTTCCTGTGCCACAAACATTGCTTCTTTTCCACCAGCAATAAAACCTTGTACCAAATTAGGTGAAACACCGTAAGTTGGAGGGCATTCGGATGCGTCAACTACACCCAATCTTCCGCTTGTTCCCGCACCAAAATACAGTAAACGACCACCCTTTTTAATTGCGTTAACAATTAAATTCACTGCTTTTGTGATATAAGGCAATTCTTTTTCGACTGCATAAGGAACAGTTTTATCTTCTTCATTAATTATTCGCAAAATTTCCGCAGTTGAACTTACATCAATATTAATTGTATGAGGATTTATTTGTTCAGTTGCAAGTTTACTTACCTCGTCAAATAATTTTTTTGTGTCATCGCTCATTTTATTATTTCCAGAATAATTAGTTTTTTATCTTTTTCGTTTTTTGTGTTTGTAGGTTTATAAAACAAATTGATTATTTTAATTAGTCGTATGTTTTTATTAAAACATTCATTGGCTTCATGAATTTCATTGGCCAAGCTTCCTCCTTTGATAGAAATAATCCAGCCATGATTTTTTATCAAATCAAAATTTAATTCACATAAATCCTTTAGTTTGACAGTAGCACGACTTACAATTAAATCAAAATAACTTGAATATTTTTCTTGTATATA
>JAFGID010000344.1 GCA_016929735.1 Ignavibacteriales bacterium
ACAGCAAAAATAATTATGAACAGATTCACGATTTTTTTAGTATTAAAGATCTTTTTTGGTTCTTTGCCCTGTTCGAGCCAGCAGGATACCTCTGCCGTCTCACGTCTCACGTCTCACGTCTCACGCCATGACGATACCACAAAAATTGTGATCTCAGGAATAAAAATCCAGGGCAATCATAAATTTTCTCAAAAAGAAATCGAGAAGATCATCCCGCCAGGGCGTTATACCACCGACCAGATTAAAAATGCGGTTCGGCAGATTCTCAAAGGCTATCAACAGAAAGGTTATTATTTTGCTCAAATCGAAGCGGGCGAACAAGCCGATCATCTTTCTTTAAATATAAATGAAGGGGCTTCCCTGGCAATTAAAAATTTCAATATCAATGGCGGCGATTCGCTGGCACAGAATGAAATTGAATCCCTGCTGGATATTCGACAAAAGGGATTAATAAACGAGGCGATCAATTTTAATGCTGAACAAATTCTGGATTATCTTGAAAATAATGGTTATCCGTTCAGTAAAATCTCAATCGATAGTTTAAATGTCAGTCACGAATCGGATAGCTCAAAGATGCAGTTGGATTGTTACCTGGGGCTTGATCTGGGGCCTCGGGTCGCAATCGATTCCATTATTGTCCAGGGAAATAGTGTCACGAAACGGCAGGTGATCGTTCGAGAGATGCGGATCAAACCAGGGGAAATTTTTAGTCAGAAACGAGTTGAACGCAGCCAAAATCGGTTGTTGCGAAGCGGACTGTTTAACCAGGTAGATGAGCCTGAAATTTTTGTTGATCGCCAGAATCACGGCTATTTGGTTGTGAACCTAAAGGAAGGCAATCCCAATCAGCTCAATGCCGTGTTGGGCTATAATCCTGCCACCAATAATCGAGAAAAAGGTTATTTGACGGGATTGATCGATGTGGCGTTCAGGAATTTGCTGGGCACGGGAAGGATCGTGGAAGCGTTCTGGCAGAAGAAAGATCGACGCAGCCAGGAGCTTCGATTCCATTATGTTGAGCCGTGGGTAGCGGGTTACCCGATCAATTTAGGCGGCGGATTTCAACAGACCATTCAGGATACCTCTTTTATCAGGCGAAATTTGTTGCTGGAAATCGAATTTCCTTTTTCTGATGTGTTGACGCTTAATTCGTATTTTGGCAAAGAGGATGTTTTGCCCGACTCGATCGGTCAACTGCTATATCAACTCCCCCAGAGCAATTCCTGGTTCAGCCGATTAGGATTCAGCTATGACACCCGTAATGATTATTTGAATCCATCACGTGGCGTGCTTTATCATACGCAATTTGAATACGCCCGAAAAAAGGTCAGTGCCGCACCATTGCTGAGTGAGAATTTAATTGAAGCGGGGACTTTTCGTCGTGATCGCTGGATCGTGGATCTGGAAGTGTATGTCCCAACCTTTCGCTGGCAGACTATTCTGCTCGGTCTGCATGGGCGACAGGTGAAGTCCAATGAAAAGTATATCTCTGTTTCTGATCTGTTTCGTTTCGGGGGAACCAGCTCACTGCGGGGATATCGTGAGGAAGAGTTCTGGGGAGAGAAGATCGCCTGGCTGAACCTGGAATACCGCTATTTGCTGGCGCCCCGATCCCGTGTCTTTCTGTTTTTCGATGGCGGTTACTTTTACCAGCGAGATCGTGAGCAACAAGTAATCGAAGATTATAAATTTGGTTATGGCTTTGGTCTGCGAATTGAGACACGGCTGGGCGTGATTGGCATCGATTACGGACTGGGCCAGGGACGGGGCTTGACCAGCGGTCTGGTGCATGTTGGGTTGACGAATAAGTTTTAAATTCAGTAATAATGTTGCAAACTTTGTAATCGTTTACTACACTATTCTTTAATAAAAAAAATGATTTACGATTAAGGATTAACGATTTTTGATCTATGAAGGAATACATTAAACTATACAATCTTCTCCATCTCAAGTAATGCCGAGACTTCTTTAGCAGGCAAAAACGAAGCCATGATAGGAACCTTGCTAAAATATCGTTCTCCAGAAAACTGTTTTGAAAAATCAATTATCGTGATCCCAACGATCTCCTTCGATTTTGGATCCACCCTTAAAATGAGGTTTGAGCTTAACTCAATATATTGCATTCCCTTCTCTGGCTTCCCTAATGAAATATAGAGGACATCAACTTCTCTATCATAGCCAAACATTAATTCTTTTGTATTCATTGTTCCATCTATCTTTAACTTCCTAAATCAGCTATCCCCTTGCCTTTATTTTTTCTTCGTAATTCCCAGGCTTTGTCATATTATTAAATTTCTGCTTTTCAATTTTAATACTTTCTTGCTATTGTTTCAATATGCCGAACACCTTTTCCAGGTGCGAGAGAAAAACTGACACTCGCACGATTTCCACCTCTTGATATCGTTTAAATGGAAAATGTCTAATGTTTTTTGTCACCAGATATTGAGCATTTCCGACAGTAGCAGTTTCGAGAAACATATTATCACCTGGATCTTTACATATATTTAGTTTTTCTGAGATCGTGACGACTTGTGCCAATTCTGCCAATCCATTAAGAAAAGTTACGGCTTTATCTCGGGGTACAATTGGATGAGTAAGTAATATTTGAGAGTATTCCTCTAAGATCGGTTGCGAAATCAAAAGAACAAATTGGCCATCAAACCATCGATCCAGGACTTTAGCAGGGGCGCCCAGGGGATTGCCGAGGCCAGGGACAAGAATGTTTGTATCTAAAACAGCTTTAATGATGATCTCCTCATAAAGGTTTCGAGTATTTTGTGCGTCGATACTCCTTTATTCGGTGCTCTAAATCTTCTTCATCAATGCCACCCAGAGCTTCCACTTCCTGCCGAATTTGTTGGACAACTTTTTTCAGTTGCTGTCGTTTTCTTGTTTGGATATTTAAATAAAGCTCTAATGCAGCATTTAAAACTGCTGGTAAGCTCCCCTCGAATTGCTTATTAGCAATCTCCCTGACTGAATCAGACATTGTAGAAGTAAGTTGTACTGTAACTTCAACCATTGTTCACCTCAAAGCTGAAGGTTTGATTTTTACTTATGTTTTTACCTTGTAATTATACAACCTTTAAATCAAAAAATCAATGGAAATTTCAAACAAATTATCTTCGAGTTGACCTTTAATTTTTTGAAGCGTGTACGTAAATGATGTTTTTACCAGCTATTATTGAGGGATACTTTGAAACCTTATTTTTATCTTTTTAACCTTAGTAACATAATGACAATCCACAAATTTTAACCTTATTACCTTATTATGCTCGTCAAATAAGATAATAAGGTTAAGGTGTTTTTTGGTTTTGCTTGTTACTAAGGTGTTAAAAGCAAAAATAAGGTTCTTGAAAAGCAAATCTTTGGATCACAAATGTAATTGCTTATAATATTGTTGATGTGTTAAATTGACCTAATTAGCCTAATTTCTAATTGATCTAAAAAAATTCCAATTACCCAAGTCTCAAATTATCGTTTTTGACCACAACGCAGCTAAAAGAGATAAATTGGTCATTGTTTTTTGGTCATTTTTTAGGTCAATTAGGTTAATTAGATCAATTAGAAATTAATGATGGTATCCACAAAATTATGAACACTTATGTAAATGTAAAATATTTTTCCCTTGCAGTTTTCTTTTTTATTTATTAATTTGATGCTGCGCTTCCAAATGATTCCATGAGAACAGATGATTTCAGCAATGGACATGGGACGTGAATTAAATAACCTTTCCATTTCATATTTCTTAACTCAAATATAATCAATATTGATTATTCAACAAAACGATTAATTTATTTAATTCACTGTCCTAAAAATCCTTATCAATATTCACGCACCAAAAAAGGGGATAATATAAAGCCATGACTCCATACGAAGAAGCATTACAAAGAATAAAAAAGGCAAAAGAACATAATGCAACCAAATTAAATTTAGCTTTCCTTAAATTGTTAAAACTACCCATAGAGATCATAGAGCTAACGAATTTAACGGAAGTAGATTTATCCAATAATCAACTCAGTGATATTTCCCCACTGAAAGATTTAAAGAATTTAACGAAATTAAATTTAGGCGTTAATCAACTCAGCAATATTTCCCCGCTGAAAGATTTAAAGAACCTAACGGAATTAAAATTATGGAGTAATCAACTCAAAGATATTTCGCCGATAAAAAATTTAAAGAATTTAGAGGAATTAATTTTATATGAAAATAAAATAATTAATATTTCTCCATTACAAAATTTATTAGATTTAAAAAGATTAGCATTGGGTGGCAATCCAATTAGTGATATATCAGTGCTGAAGGATTTAAGAAAATTAGAAAAATTAAATTTATCAGAAATTTCAATTGTAGAATTACAATCCTGGATTACTGAGTTTAATATGGATATCCAATGGGAAAGAATTGGTTGGAAAGATGGCTTTATTTCTTTTTATGATAGTTCTTTAAAAATCCCACCGCCTGAAATTATTAAGCAAGGCAAAGAGGCAGTTAGGAATTATTTTGAACAATTAAAAAAACAAGGCAAGGACAACATTTACGAAGCCAAACTAATGCTAGTGGGCGAGCCTGGCTCGGGGAAAACCACGTTAATGAATCTATTATTTGATAAAGATTTTCCAGTTCCCAATAAAAAACAAAAATCAACACTGGGAATTGAGGTGCGGCAGAATTGGGGATTCAGTATCGATGATAACAAGGATTTCAAAGCCCATATCTGGGATTTTGGCGGGCAACAGATCCAATACATGCTGCACCAGTTTTTTCTGACGTCAGATTGTCTATATATTTTAATGGCAGAAAAACGCAGGGAGCTGGCTAACTTCGATTACTGGCTGAATATCATCAATATCCTCGGCAAAAACAGCCCTGTGGTCACGTTGTTCAACGAAATCAATATCGACACCATCGCATCTTTTATTTATGATGAAAAGAAATACAAAAATTTATTCCCCGAGTTAAGCTTGCAAAGGCTGGATGTGAATCTGGCGGATATCGGCGATGGCAGGTTTGACACGCTTTTACACATGATCAAAAAGCAGCTTAGCAGACTTGAGCTGGTCGGAAAAGAAGTCCCAGCCAGGTGGGTCGATATCCGTAAGGAATTGGAGAAAAGAAGAGCAAAAAAACATATCCATATTAATGAATATTTTGAAATTTGTGAAGAGTTCGAGATTGAAAAAGAAGCCGACCAGATGTTGATATTGCGCTATTTTCATCTCCTGGGTATTGTGCTGCATTTCGGTGAAGACGAAAACCTGTGCGACACTTTGTTTTTGGATCCGAATTGGACGGTTGATGCCATCTATTCTGTCCTTGCGGACAAAGAGATTGAAAAGAGCCACGGCTTCATCAAAAAATCTGATATTGATAAAATCTGGCGCCACAAAGGATATGAGTTTGAAGAACGAGCCAAGCTATTGCAACTGATGCGTAAGGACAAATTTGAGCTGTGCTATAAACTGCCTGGCACAGGGGATAATTATATTGTGCCGTTATTGTTATCTCCGCAAAAACCAGAATACGATTGGGATAATAAGGATAATTTGCAGTTTCGCTTTCAGTACCCATTCATGCCCAAAGGCATTGTCAGTCGCCTGATTGTGAGGATGCACGAAAATATTCATGAAAACACGGTATGGAACGAAGGCGTCCTGTTCAAGAAAAATGGGGCAATGGCGCAGGTCATCGAAGGGAAAACCGTGAAAGAAGGATTAAAAATAATTGAAATTCGTCTGACAGGAACGCCCAACAGCCGCAAGGATTTATTGACCTTGATCCGTGAGGAAATTAAAAAGATACAAACCAGCTCGTTCCCCAATCTTCCTTATGTCGAAATGGTGCCGTGTAATTGCCAGGAATGTGGAACTGCGACGAATCCATACTTTTTCGATTATGGCGATATTGAAACCTATTTGCAAAAGGGAAAAACAAAGATTGATTGCCGTAAAAGCACCGAGGAAGTAGCCATCGCAAGCTTAATTGGCAGTGTTTTTAATATCGATGAAATTGAATCGAGGAATAAAAGAATCATGGATGAAAATAAAATACATATTGATTTCAAGCCCAATATTCATGTCCATCAAGAACAAGGGCAACAGCAGGAAGCGACCCAGACCGCAACCCAGCAACAAACAGTCATACAGGAAGTAAGAACTGTACAGGGTCTATTTAAAAATCTCAAAGAAGATATTCTCGATGAAGTTGCAATAGAAATCGCAGATGAAAAAGAAAGGAAGCGGATAAAAAATGAATTAGACAATGCCGACGCTGCATTTTCAGAGTTGGAACAGGCGGCAGCAGAAGGTAAAAAAGAATTACCTGCCAGTACCAAAAGTCGCATCGGCGAATTCATTGATAAGCTCTCTGATGAAAATTCTCGAATCAACAAAGCACTCAGGCTCGTTTCGAAAGGAGCGGACAAAGTTCAACAACTGGGTCGATTTTACAATAAGATCGCTCCTTATTTTGCATTACCTTCCATTCCGCCGATACTTTTAGGGAAGTGAGACAATAAAACTTCACGGCGGATTATGGAAGAAGCCTAGCGGAGAAGGCTGTATACCATCCTGATGATTTAATCGAAATTCTACTATTTTCAGTCCTACGGTAAATTTATCCATATTTTGTGAAAATATCTAGGTAATGTAAGAAACTTTATTTCCAGCCAACAATTGTTCCATTTTCATTTCTAAGTTTGTGACTTGTTGGCTCAAATAAATAATTACGAGGATCATCGAGAATCGAATTAGAAATGCATTTAATTAAATTACTTGAATCATTACAAAGCTCAGGATATGTTTTTCCTGATATGGAAATGGGCTTCCCACTAAGATACGACCAAATATGAATTTTACAATCATCAAATCCCCAAAGCATTAAGAATTCTGGTAACCTTTTTTTTCTTTTTAACCCTTCTTTTAGCGAAGGATCTGAATGCTCAAATTTTGACCATATATTTAAAATGTTATTCTCATAACTATTAAATAAGTTATTTTCTAATAATTTTGTATACAATCGTGATTTATCTATAAAATATGCCTTGATTCTAAATAAATCATGAATAGCGTACAATGCTGAAAGATATTGTTCAGCATACGCATCTATCCACTCTGGCTCTAACAAAAAAAATCTAATCACATTTAAGCTATTAAACTTTCCATCGAATTCTCCCAAGGTTTTTAACAGGCTCATTTTTTTATTATAAAATTCTTTATATTCATTATGATTCATATTAAATAAATCAATCTCATTCTTTTTCTGATCAGTGATATTAGAATTTAAATCATGTTTTAATGATACTAAACAAGTATTGATAAGATAAAATGATAATGCTGGATCAATCCACATGCTTGGACTCCAACTTGTAATAGCCACAATAGATTTTACGGAATTATCATATAATTCCAAAATATATTTATCATCTGCATAAAATTCGGGTGCTTTTGATTGACTAATCGTTTGAATAGAATAATCTAATGGTGAAAGTATCAGTTTATCTTTTTTTAAGTTCTCAATATATAATTCCTTTTCATACCCCCCTCCTTTAGTAACATCTTCAAGCTGATAAAGCAAGTTGAAAATTTGAGGTTGACTCAATATAAATACTTTTTTTGTTCTATGTCTTCTATTAACAATTTTATAGAATATACCTAATATGCCACCTGCTAAAGAATATACTAAAAATTTGCTCCACCCAGGAAGTGTTAACCAAACTTCTTTACAAATTTTGAGGAATGCATCACCTAAAGTTGTTGCTTCTTTAAATTCGTAATCAAGTAATTCTTGGGTCAAGTTTCCCAATGCACCGAGAAATAAACCTATAAAGAAATATTTAATATATTTAGATTTTTTATGAAATAGTATTTCGTAAATTGATGAAAAATAAAGATTAAAATTATCAACGATTTTTTCTTTGAGATATCTAGTAATTATAAACATCTAATTAGTCCATTCATAATTTCTTTATTAAAGTATATGGGAATTTGATTTCATCTGAATAACTGCTATAATTATATACATCAGTAATTTCATAAATTTCATCAGAAATACTTGACAATATTTCTTGGTCTTGTTCAACTATTAAAACAGCCTTCCCTTCATTTTTCCAATTTTCAAGTATTTGTACAATTTGAGTTCTTTTCTCGGTATCTAAACTGTCAGTAGGTTCATCAAGAATTAAAATTGGAGGATCATAGTTCATTAAACAAGCAATTGCTAAAAGAAGTGATTGTCCACCGCTTAATATGCTTGCAGACTGATTTAAATGAATTTTTAGCTCCTTAAAATACGAAGACAATAATATACTATCTTGATTATATTTAGAATTAGTAGATTTCCTAAAATATTGAGCTATATCTAAATTTTCTTTGACAGTTAAGTTTTTAAAGATTCTTTCTCTTTGAGGTAAATATCCGACATATCCTAAGTTTGATATTTCATTATAATTCCAATTAGAAATATCTTTTTCAAATAGAACCACCTTTCCCATACGATATGGTATAATGCCTAAAATACCTTTAAGCAAAGTACTTTTACCACAACCATTCATTCCTTTTATGCCGACTACTTTATTTTTAAAGATTGTTAGGTTGACATTGCCCAATATAGGTAAGTTTTTTGAGTATCCAACAAAAAAATTTGATATTTCTATCATTTAAAATGTTTTACTCCAAAACTATTTTTCCATTAATTAAGTGCCAAAAATTATTAGCAAAATTATTTAAATTTTCGCTTCTGTGTTCTACCAGAATTATAGAGCGATTCTCATCTATTTCATTTATATAAGAAATAAATTTTCTTTTTAATTGTTGTAGGACATTTAAATGGATGTTAGCAAAAGGTTCATCTAAGAATAATATATTAGCTCGAGAATATAACATTTGCAAATTTGTTAGTATCCTTCTTTCACCATACGATAAGTTACCCACATTTTCATAGTGATTTTTAAAACCAAATTCCGATAATAATTCAATTGCCTCCTGAATATCAAACTTTGCCCTGTTATTACTATAAAGCAATCTCTTTATAAAATTAATCGGATTAAAAAAATTTAAGAAACTTTCTATTTTAGGTAATCTTCTTACAATAATAATTGCCTCTAACAATGTCAATTCATCTGCTAGTGCGGGCACTTGGTAAATACGTCTTATACCATTTCCAATATTAGCAATTTTGACTGGAGAATACCTCTCCTGAAAAGTGTCTTTAGCTAAATACTCTTCCTTATTATTATTACCCTCATTATAATATATTATTTTCCCGCTAGTAGGACATAAAAATCCACTTAGAATATTTAAGAGAGTTGTTTTTCCCGATCCATTTGGGCCATAAATGCCGTAAATCTTACCACATTCGACTAATAATGGTGGGCGATTATTTGGAATAGAAAAAAGCATTTTTTCTGAATATGCGAAAGAAAATCCAGGCTCTATCTTTATAAAAACTTTCATAATTTTAAAGCTATAGCTAACTTGAAAAGTTATATAGAACGTTTACCCATTATCCCTTTAGGCATAAAATTTATTGAAAATATTAATAGGATACCAAAGAATATCGATACTAATCTAGGGGCATAGATTCCAAATGGGCCTCTAAATAGACTTTCCAAAACAAAAATTGTGATCACGTACAAAATTGTTGCTATTATAGTCCCTCTAATAGAATCAACTCCCCCAAGTATAGCAAGTGCAAACAACATAATTGCTTCGTTTATATTAAATCTTTGAGGATCTGTTCCATTTGAGTAAAATGCAAATAATGAACCTGACATTCCTGCCAACATCCCTCCCAAAATAAACATTTTTATTCTCAAATTATAAACATTTATACCAAAAGAGAGTGCGGATGATTCTGCAACCCTTGCTAATATACTAATATTCTTCAAAGGATGTTTTTTCATACTGTATGAATATAAAGCAGCTATTAAGAAAATGAGCAATGTAAAATACATTAAGGATGAATCTGAAGATAGTCCTAAGGGTCTAGAAATATTAGAAAATCCACTCGGTCCAGCTATATATTCAGCTCCGACCCTAACAATTTCGCTTAGTGTAATTGAAATAAAGATAAAAAAGTCTCCCCTAATTCGTAGTGTACTTATTGCAGGTATCAAAGAGAGAATCCCAGAAAAAAAAATACTAATTACAAACGCTAAATAAACAAAAATACCACTAATCCCCAATATAACAGTCATAATTCCAGTGATCAAAGCTCCAAATGCAAATAGTGCTAAATGACCAACTGCCCAATAGCCAGTTTTACCCATCACTATGTTATTTAAAGATAGGATAAAGATAGCATAAATCCCTGATTTTGTTAGTAAGCTAATTATTAATTCCATTTAGCCTCAAATAATTCGTAATTTTTCACCAAACAATCCTTCAGGTTTGACTAAAAGAACAATTACTAAGATACATAATACAAGAGCTTCCGAAAGCAAAGCGGAGCCAAAAGCCTCCGCAAAAACAAGTAATATACCAAATAATACTCCAATTATAATTATTCCCCATAAACTTTTTAATCCACCAACCAAACATGCTGAGAAAGAAAATATCATATATTTAAAACCAGTAGTTGGTGTGATCCCTGAGCCAATTGCTATTGAAATACCAGCTATTCCTGCAAATAAACCACTAATAGCAAAAATTGAGCTCTGCAATCTTTTTACAGGCACATTAAAAAAAATTGCCCTCTCACGATTTGATACGATAGCTCTGATTGCCTTTCCCAGTTTATAATTTTTCAACCAATTATTTAATAAAAAGATAGATACTACAAGTATAGGTAATAAAATAAGTTCACGAGGATATAAACCAATACCTGTTATTGCATCTTCTGAAATTGAAGATACTTTTAAAGCACTGCTAAAAATTAAAGCAAGAATAGATTGAAGGATAATTGAAAGTCCAAAAGATGTCATCATAACAGGGGTAGTCCCCTTTTTTAACAAAGGTGAATATAGAAATCTCTCTATTAAGATTGTGAATAAGATACAAATGAGTATCGAGATAGTGATACTAAAGTAAATATTAAAATATTCATTTAGAATAATAAATAAATAACTGCTCAAGGTTATCCGATCGGTATGAGCAAAATCTACAATTTTCATAATATTGTAAATTAATCCAAAACCAAGAGATATAAGAGCAATTAATATTCCGTAGAAAAATCCAAATTTTAATAAATCAAAGATCATAGGCTTACTATTCTAAGAATGGTCTAGTTACATAATTATCCCCTATTTTTACAAACACAAGCCGATCATATACTCCTGGTATAAATTCTCCATTTTCATCGAAAGATAATTTGCCACTTAATCCTTCCGTGCTATAATTTTTAATAATTTCCTTCGCTTTTGCTACCTCATTATCAGATAGAATGATTATATCATGCAGGACATTTACTGCATCATAACCTTTAATTGAAAATATAGTTGGATCATTTCCAAATCTATTTTTATATGTCTTTTTAAATTCAATCAATTTTGGATTTTCTGGGGAAGTGGCAGGTACCACTAACATCACACCTTCTGCAGCATCCTTTGCGCTTTTGATCATATCTGTACCTGTAAAGTTTTCGGTTGCGAAATATTTAGACATTAGATTTTGTCTCGCAGCTTCTTTTAAGAACCTTCCACCATCATCTGGATAAATGAATAAGAAAATGCCATCAGCGCCAGAACTTTTTAGCTGAGTAACGACAGCAGAAAAGGATGGTTGGTTTCTAGAAATATCACGTTGTTCAATTAACTCTATATTATATTTACTGCAATTTTTTATAGCAGCGTTTAGAAGTCCTTCGCCCCAATCATCATTCGCATAAAGAATAGCAATTTTTTTAATTTTGAGATCATTGGCCCATTGTAATAGAAACTCTGTAGCTGCAGCATCATTTGGCATTATTCTATAAAAATTACCTTGTCCTTTTTCTATTAAATCGGGTTTTGTGTCGACCCCTGATAAAATAAAAATATTTGACTGAATTGCATAGCTTAGACAGTGCTCTGCTTGATCAGAACCAAATATTTCTGCTATGAATTTTATGCCATTCCTTACTGCTTCTTTTAACCTATCCAATGCTACATCCTTTTTATGTGATGTATTAAAAAATAATATTTCTAGTATTGGTTCATTTACTTTCTTATTTAAATTAATTTCCTCCATTGCTAAAGTTTGTCCGTTTCGCATCATTTCTCCATAGGCAGCTACTTGACCATCTAATGGTAACAATGAAGCCATTCTTATTTTATCAGTCTTTCCTTTTTTGGATAAGAATAAAAAAGATCCAACGACAACGATTGCAACAATTATAATTATCCAAAAAACAATGTTTTTGTTAAGTTTCATGGTAGTGCCTCCTTCAATTTTAAATTATTTCTTTGCTTATAAAATTCGAATAATAAATAAACACCTAATAAATTCCAAAATTATGGTATTAAAATTACATGATTAGAAAGTAATTAAAAAATATTATAACTAGTTTTAAGAATATTTTTTAAAAAACACCTATATTCATGCATAGATGTGGATAGACAGCATCTTTTAATAACTTATTATGTTTATTCAAATAGCTAAGAACGTCATGTAAGGTGTTTTCATCATATTCGTTTAAATCTATTTTTTTATTAATTTCAGTTGTTAAAGAACTATAGAGTTCATCTTCAATTTCAGTAATTTTTTTATCATTAAAAATACTTTCCAATGCCATTAGGCATTCCTCCTGATTAAATGAGTTTTCCATTTTCATCTTCCTCTCTCACTTTTTAAATTTTTAAAATTTAAAATTTGTATTTAAGGGAATTTTTTCATCTGATTTATAAATGAAATCTATTAATTCCTTTTTTGTAGATATATTTTTTTTCCTGAAAAATAAATTAATTACATCGAACGAGATGATTTTTAATCTTTTTATCTTTATATCCTCGGATATTTTTCTCCTAAAATTATAAGATGATATTCCAGCATAATCATCATATTTAAAACAATCTATGTAATCAAAGTTAAATTTATAAATTAAAGATCTTGTTTTTTTAAAATCATCGTCTGTTTCGGTTGGAAAGCCAACCATTACATCTGTTGCCAATTCAACTTCTGGTAATATATAGTGAAATTGCGTAAGATTTTCCTTAACTTCTTCTATATTATAATTACGGCCCATTCGTTTTAAAATTTTATTGGAACCTGATTGAATTGGAATTGATAGTCTTCTGCCTATATTTGGAAAAGAAAAAATTTTTACATAAGTATCAAAATTTTTTATAAAGTATTTTGGGTGAATAGAACTCAAATAAAATGTAATGTTGGGATAAAAATCAGATAATTTTAAAATCAAATTAAAAATTGTTTCATTAATATCTAAACCATAACAACCTATATCCTCTCCAACTAAGCTAATTGAATTAATTGATTTTTTATTTAACACTTCAACTTCTGAAATGATATTTCTTACTTTTCGAGATTTAAGTTTACCTGTAGCTTTTCTAATTGAACAATAGCTACATTTTTCAGTACATCCTGTTGATATTCTCAAATAGTATGCATTTTCAGGGAGCTTGGTTATGTATTGAAATGTACTGAAAGGATAATATTGGTTAATATCATTTTGATTATTAACGAGTTCATTAACAACTTTTAAACTAGTAGGATTAAAAGTTCTATCTACTAAACTATTATTGATCATTAGTGGACTTATAGCAGGGAGACATCCTCCAAGCCAAACTTTAGCACCTGATTTTTTTAATTTATGTACCTCTTCTAATGAGTTTAAAGTTTGATTTTGATGTAATGTAGCAAAACCACAAGACATAATTATTATTACATCTGCCTCTGCTAATTCGCTCATTTTCCAATCATTTGAAATTAAAAAATTTGCTATTTTGTTGCCATCTGATCTATTTGAAGGGCAGCCAAATTGTTTTAAGTAAAATTTATTCATATAATTGCCAACTATTTTTAATTTAATAAATTTTTTATCTCAAACATTAAACATTTACAGGGATCTTCTAGATCTATAATACAAATGAGCAAAATTTTTAAATATCATTACTCACGAAGCAAATTTGATAGTATAAAAATTCCTTTTTCAATCCGATTTGCGCTTTCGTAACTAAAAGAAAGTCTAATTTCACTATTTATAATGAAATTACAATAAAAATCAGAGCCCTTTAAAAAAAGTAATCCATTCAGTGATGCTAAATTATATATTCTATCAATATCATATTTTGAAGGTAGTTTTAACCAGGTATAAAATCCTCCTAATGGAGAAATCCAAGTTATTTCTTTTGGCAAATATTTTTTCATTGATTTTATAATACTTTTACACTTATTTCTATAAATCTGTTTCATTAAATTTACATTTTTTTCATAATTTATAGACTTTATATAGTCGTTCACAATAAAGGAAACCAAAGTACAGCTTCCAGTTTGTTTCATTTTTGTCAGACTTTTGATAATATCGACAGGTCCTGCCAACCATCCCAAACGAATCCCTGGAGCAATAGTTTTTGAAAATGTACGTGCTTGTATGACAATATTTTTATTATCTAAATCAAAAAGTGTTGGTATGGAATCACCAAAATATCTTAAATCGACATATGCGCTATCTTCAATAATCAAAGCATTATATTTATAAGCTATTTCAATTAATTCTTTACGCCTATTTAAAGATAAAATACAACCAGAAGGGTTTTGAAAATCAGGAATAGTGTATATAAATTTTACAATTTTTCTTGTGCTTCTTAATTCTTTTAAATAAATTTCTACTTTATTTACATCTATTCCTGAATTATCAATTGGAATACTAATTAAATTTGCATTTGCCATTTTAAAGACTCTTATAGCCCATAAATATGATGGTGCTTCTAAAATAATGATGTCCCCGTCAGCTATAAGAAGTTTAAGAAGAATTTCTAATGATTCTGTAGTCCCTTGAGTTATGATTATATTTTCTTTGGTAATATTATTTTTTGAGGAATAAAACGTTTGCGAGATCGTTTCACGCAGATTTTCTTCACCTATTTCTTCACAATATTGGAGACAACTCCTCCCTTCTTTTTTTATAGCATTATGTGCTGATAATAATAAGTCATTTAATGGAAAAGCCTTGGGATCTGGATATCCAAGATGTAAGGAAATTGCGTTTGAGGGAATTATTTGTGGCAAAGTAAGCGCATGTATGTTATCAATATCTTTGTTAAAAAATTTGGTGTAATTTTTCATATGGATTGCTTTAAAATAAAACGTGAGTTTGCTTAATTAACATTTTTAAAAACAGGTAAGTACTTTGCTGGAAAAATTTGGTTTAACTCTAACATGGTCTCTATTATATTGATTTGCTGTAGACCAATTTTTCCAACATATAATTTATTGATATCTCCACCACTTCTAATAAATGAATCCAAATTAAATTTCCCTGATATATAAATATGATCTTTTGTGTAGGCTCCTTTTTCGCTAGTATTTTCTAATCCTCTTTTTACTCTACATGCTATTCTCCACGCTTCAAATTGAGGTATATTATATTCTTCAGTTAAAAATGAAAATAATTCACGGAATGAGGATTCTAATGCCTTTTTTATAGCAATAATCCAGATATTATATCGAAAGCTTGAAATTAAATCAGATGCATTAGTATTTGATTCATTAATAACTGCCAAGCCCTCTTCTGTTTTCAAATAATTTGATAATCCAAATACAAATATTTTACTTGGTTGTAGATAACCATTTTCCGCTCTTAAAATATGAGTCCCAATTTCATGAACCCTAATGATTTTATCATAATTAGGTGGAAATTTTGTATTTGAATTAATAATTATCTCTCTTTTAATATCATTTATACTCATCGACACTACGGTAGGATATACTGTTATCCTCCAATATTCTTTAAATTTACCTTTGAATATTTTTTCATATTTTCTCATCTCTTTAAAGATTAATTCTTTAATATTATCTACATCAACTGAAATAGTATTCTCATTGTAATCTCCTAAATTTATTTTTGCTATCTCTTCATTAGCATACTTTAAAACTTCTATGGTTGGTAACCCATAAAGTTCAATAGATTTTTCAGAAAATTCTTCAGAATTACCGATATTAGATACTAATTTAATCTTTTTCTTGATTTCTTTGGCACATTGTTCATATAGTAATGCAAAATTTTCACCTAAAATCCTTTGAATTTTGAAAATGTTAATTGAATTTAACTCGTTATTTATAGCATCAAAATTTGCCTTGATGTTATACTTAAATAATGGATTATAATATTTGTTAGAGAAAAATTTTTCTCTCTCCTCCAAAATATTTACAGGTGTTAGTAATGAAGAAAAATCTAAGTTAGATAAAATTTTCAATAATTTATTGTCTATTAATACAATTTCAGGATGATAATTATTCATATATCTACTTTTCTTTCATACTTCCGCAAGTAGCTAAAAAACACTTTTGCATTTGTGACGGTTTTAGTTGTTCATCATAATACAAAAACTATTTAATGATTTTAAAGATTAGTTAGATTTAATTCATATATAATAATGTATTAACATTAATGATTCCCATGCCAATTCTAATTCGTAGTATTAATTAAAAAAATAAATACGAAAAAGTCAAGCGAAAAAATAAAATAATTTTAAGTAACAACTAATTCTTACACCATGTTACCTCTAATTATTTTTTCAAGCAAACATTAATGGTTTTCTCATTTCGGAGAAGCATAATATTAAAGATTGCTAAATCCCCTCCCCCAATTTCTCGTCTTTAGATTTGTAACATACTCATCAGGTTACATTTTTAATTTGAAATACTGAAAATAATAATCAGTTTTCCTCACTCCATTTGATGGTATGTAATAAGCACAATTCGAAGGGAAAAATCCTGTCCGAAAAAGAGCAGCGTTTGACATTAAAGACCACCGCATTCATTTCTGGGATTTCGGGGGACAGGAGATCATGCATGCGTCGCACCAGTTTTTCCTGAGCGAACGGTCGCTTTATATCCTGGTGCTCGACAGCCGCACTGACAGTAAAAAAGATCACTGGTTAAAACATATCGAAAAATTCGGGTGCGATTCACCGCTTATTGTGGTGATGAATAAAATCGATGCCAATCCCAATTATAACATCGAGCAAAAGCGCATTAACGAGAGTTTCCCGCACATCAAAAACCGCTTTCATCGTATCTCCTGCCAAACGGGGGAAGGACTGCCTGAACTGGTAAGATGTCTGGCAAAGGCAATTCCCGAAACCTCACTGTTCGGAACGGATATTAGCATCGACTGGATGAATATTAAAGAAAA
>JAFGID010000058.1 GCA_016929735.1 Ignavibacteriales bacterium
ATTGGAGCATTTTAGAAAAACAGGAGAACTTGGTTTTCAATGCATGAATCCATTTGAAAATTTGAAATAATGGTTAATTGTTAATTTTTAGTGAGTAAAATGAAGAATAATATGTGTTAGAATGTAGATGATACAATATAATAATAAAATTTTCTGTAATTTTACCTTATAAATATTTGAATACTTGCATTAAAATATAGGAATTTTGTATAAAAAAGAATAAACGCAATATCATTATAAAAAAATTAAAATTATTGCGTAAAGAATAAGTTGTGAGAAATGCTTTGCAGCTAAAACCAAGAAAATGAGATGAAGAATGAAGATAAAAAATATTTTTACCCATTGGAAGAAGATAAAATCGCTCGCCGTACGTGGCGAGCATATTATTAACTGAAAGAGAAACTATATGAGTGTATTAGACTTGATTAATCTTAAACAGGCTAGCAGTTGGGCAACAGAATATTTAAAAAAGAATGTTACAACCTCAAATATTAGTTATTTAGTACAATATGGGCGTATTAAAAAATATGGGGATAATGGGAGTACATTTATTTCGAAAAAGGAATTAGAAAAGTATTACAGTTCCTATAAAGGACAAAGAGAAACTAACTGGCGAGAGCAATTAGGTGATGACTTAAATTGGGCATTATCTTTTGAACAATATAAAGAAGCTGAAACAACAAAACATGTTCACAGATTACATCCATATAAAGGAAAATTCATACCGCAATTAGTAGAATACTTTTTAGATGACCATACTGATAAATTTAAGAAAGAGGTTTATTTTAAACCAGGCGATATAGTTTATGACCCATTCTCTGGTAGTGGAACAACAATGGTTCAAGCCTGTGAACTAGGAATTCACGCAGTAGGTAATGACGTTTCTGCCTTTAATGCACTTATTGGAAATTGTAAAGTTACAAAATACAATCTTATAGATATTCAGACTGAAATTGACAGAATTTCAAAAGCATTAAAATCATTTTTATTTGACCATAAAACACTTGAATTTGAAGATAGACTTTTAAAAGAGTTATATATATTTAATAATAAATATTTTCCAGTACCAGAATATAAATACAAAGTTAAGCGCAAAGAGATTAATGAAAAAAAATATGGTGAGGAAAAAGAAAAAAAATTTTTACCAATCTTTAACAACTTAGTAAAAGTGTATAATATTAAATTACGCCAAGACAAAGAGGATTCATTCCTTGATAAATGGTATACTCAACATATTCGTGATGAAATTCAATTTGTTTTTAATAAAATTAAAGAGATAAAAAATACTAATACAAAAAAAATCGTTAGTATTATTCTAAGTAGAACAATAAGAAGTTGCAGAGCAACTACTCATGCAGACTTGGCGACATTGATTGAACCAATAACTGCAACTTATTACTGTGGTAAACATGGAAAAATTTGTAAGCCTTTGTTTTCTATACTGAAATGGTGGCAAACGTATTCAAAAGACACTGCAAAAAGATTAGCATATTATGATAAACTTAGGAAAGATACTTTTCATACTTGTTTAACAGGCGACAGCAGAAATATTGACATAATCGAAGGACTTAGAAAACACAATCCCGATTTTGCAAAATTGGTTGAAAAGCAAAAAATAAAAGGAATTTTTTCCTCTCCCCCCTATGTTGGTTTAATTGATTATCACGAACAACACGCTTATGCGTATGATTTATTTGGATTTAATCGAAAAGACGATTTAGAAATCGGACCGCTTTTCAAAGGACAAGGTAAAGAAGCTAAACAGAGTTACATTCAGGGAATAAGCGATGTGCTTATTAATACAAAAAAATATCTTGTTGACGACTATGATATATTTCTTGTAGCAAACGACAAATACAAGATGTATCCAATTATCGCAGGTAATGCAGGAATGCAAATAGTAAATCAATATAAACGCCCAGTATTAAATCGTACTGAAAAAGATAAAGGAGCATATTCTGAAATAATTTTCCATTTGAAAGCAATATAATGAAGCAATTACTAGATAGATTACAAATATCAGTGGAACATCTTAAATGTCTTGATGAAGTATTTTCAGAACATAATGATGAGTATCAAAGAATAAATGAGTTCAGATGAGTTTAATCCAATTTACGAAGAAATTTCTAGGGAACTATATGCAGGAGGAAAAACTTCTTCAAATAGCAGAGTAAAATTAAATCGCCAAATGATTCTTGGCGACATTATAGAATATATTTTCTCCGGTAGAGCATATTATTATGCAGCAAAATCAGACAAACATTTAAGAAATTTTTACAAACTAATCTTCTATTCCGTTAATCAGATGTTGTTGTTTGATACAATAACAGTTAACCCAGATTTAAGGCGAACTTATATTGAAAAACTTGAGGAAAAAATACCGAGAAAAGTACTTTATGAAAAACCTGGTGATGAAGAATTAGCAGAGCAAATAAAAGAAAGTGATGTAAAAATATGGCAAACAGAATGGACATCCACTATTGATGATTTTATTGATTCCCTTTTGCCAAAGACATTAGGAGCACCAAAGGAGTTAATCGTATTTGCAGAATTTATCCGTTTGCGATTTGGCATAATCATCCCTTTGTTACTAATTCAGAGAATTTTTGGGAATAAAAATCCTATTGCACCACCTGACTTTCTAATTCTTCAAAATAATAAAGAAATATATGGAATTGAAGTTGGGTATAAAAAAGAACTTCAAAGTCGTGAGTTTTCGATAAGGACTTCTATACCAACATTTGCTGTTGATTTAAAGCGAAATATGCATAACAGATGTCCAAAATGTGGTGAGAATATCCTATACTGTGATGTCTTGATTGAAAATTATTCTAATGGAACATTGGAGGAGGTTCTCACTGAACATAATGGTGAAAGAAAATTATTTTGTAATGAATGTCCGAAGTTTAATGAAGGTAATTGTAAATTCTCCAATTATTTCGGTTGGGTTGAAGGAGAAAACTTTAATGGACAACCATTGGATTCAAAGTCAAATAGACATTATCATACAAGTTGTATAAAAGATGATAACTATTTGTATCGCAGAGTACCGATGAATATTTTGGAGAATCACAGAAATGACTTTTTTGCTCAAATACCTGAAATCGAAGGAATTGAAAATCTAATAAATAAATAAAAATGGCATTAACTCAAATACAAATACAGAAAGTTGAAACTGTTTTACGAAATAGTTTAAGACATAAATTTCAAAACTATAATCCAGAGCCTGCTGTAATGCCTTTTCATACAAGATTGCTAGGGCAAGATAGAATGGCTTTATTTTCTTTTATCCATTCATTAAACACAAATTTTGGAACAAGCATTTTTGAACCAGTTGCAAAAGCATTGGCATTATCAACTTTTGCAAGTGCCGAATCCCAACAAATAGCAGGTAATCAAATTTCATCAGAAGCACACAGAGTAATTCAAAATATCATGGACGGACTGGCAGTTGCAACCTCTTCACCGAATAAAAATGTAGAAATAAATGCAATTAGAGCTGTTTGCCAGTCAGGAGAAATGAAAACAGTTAGACCAACAAAAGTTGACATTAAGTTGGTAGGACATGACGGAACCATTTACTTATTCGACATTAAAACAGCAAAACCTAATGCCGGGGGATTTAAAGAATTTAAAAGAAC
Organism: Ignavibacteriales bacterium; assembly: GCA_016929735.1. GTDB lineage: Bacteria > Bacteroidota > Ignavibacteria > Ignavibacteriales > Melioribacteraceae > JAFGPR01. The sequence goes on from JAFGID010000058.1 coordinate 3,642, forward strand.
ACTTTTAGAGTGGGTAGCAACAACACTCGCTGTAAGTCCAGATGTAAATGTCCAGACAATAATTGCAATCCCTTACAATCCTTATGAACCGCAACCATACAATCGTTGGACAATGAGAGGTATGCTCGACTTGGAAAACGAATTAAAAGTTGCAGCTGAATTTTGGGATTTTTTAGGTGGACAAGGAGCATATACAGATTTGCTTAATATTTTTGAAGGAATCGGTTTAGAATTAAGACCCGAAATTGATGCATATTTTGCTAGATATAACAGAAAGTAATTTCGCCTTCGTCCTCCATGGTTATGGTGAAAGCTAAAAGAATCTGGTGGTAAATATGTAAAATGCGAAACAGCCGCCTAAGCTCATCAAACAACAGCGACTATACGGTTCGGGCGGTTTACCGACATCTCCGGAATTGCCCTTCGTTACACTTCAGACAACTTCGCATAGTCTCGACCGTTATTTTCTAACACACGCTTTTAACTAATATTAAATAAAAGATCAAACCCATCAAAATAATTTTATTAAAATTATGTAAATTTAAATTAAAAGATTTAAATATTGTCGTTGAATTTTAATGAAGAAAGAATTATTTCAATTATTAATAAGTTTTCAAATGATTTTAATATATTGCAATCTGAGTTTAATAAGCCATACAAGAGGCTGGTAAATAGCATTCAAAGTTACAATTTAAGAGCGGATGAAGGCATTCGGTGTTTTTGAAAATCCCGATGATTTAACGGAATTTCTTTTATCTTGTGCAGTGCCGGAAAAATTAAATATAAATTTTGATAAAAATAAAAACACCAAATAAAGAGAGCATATTATGAAAAAGATCGAATTAGAAATTTTAACAAAAAAATATGTACAGGCGTGGTGCAGTGGGAATCCTGAAAAGGTTGCATCCTTTTTCGCTCCCCAGGGTTCGTCAAGCGATAATGGCGAACCAGCAGCAGTTGGTCGAGAAGCAATCGCACAATCTATCGGTAAATTAATGCTCGCCTTTCCTGATATGGTTGTTACATTGGATAATCTGCTTATTCAATCTGATAATGTAGAATTTCATTGGACATTAAGCGGAACCAACACAGGCCCTAATGGAACAGGGAATAAGGTTAAAATTAAAGGTGTGGATTTTTGGAAAATTGACGATGATGGATTAATTCAAGAATCGCAAGGTAGTTTTGATGTTGAAGAATTTAAAAGACAAATAGAACAGGGGTGTTGAGCAATGATGTTTTCTGTTTCTGTCATTATGATATTTAAATAAAAAATTATTTTCAAAGTATTCATTATAAATTTTTTCAAATCTTTCTGTAAATATTCTAAAACATAAAAAAGTTTTTAATATTGCATTTGCTGCTAATAGATTATCTTTGAATGGTGATATTTAATAATTACTTTATTTAATTGGTAAAAATGAATTCGGAAAAGAAAAAAATGGATGTTCCTGATATTAATACTGTTCAAGAATTATTGTTGCGTTCTGCAAAAATATTTCCAAAAGCACTTGCATTAAAAGACTTAAAGGATACACCTATAAATGAACTTACATATTCGCAACTGCTTACTCAGGTACTAAAATTTGGTAATGCCCTTAAAAAACTTGGAATTAAAGAAAGAACTCATATTTCTATAATAGGTGATAACAGTGTTCAATGGGTTGTTAGTTTTCTTACCTGTATGTGCTTTAATTATGTTGCGGTTCCGATTGATAAAAGTCTTTCTGAGAATGAAATACTAAATATAATTTATGAATCGGATTCCGAGGCGATTATTTTTTCAAATAATTTTTCTCAATTTTTATTCGCAGAGAAATTATTTCTTAAAAATGTTAAGCATTACATTTGTATGGAAAACGCAGATGTATTTAAAGATTTTTTAGAGATGAAAAAATTAATTGACGAGGCTGAATGTTTATCATTAACAGAATTTCCAAAAATTGAACCTAATAAATTAGCTGAGATAGTCTACACTTCAGGTTCGCTTGGAAGGGCCAAAGGCGTAATGTTAAGTCAGAAAAATTTAACATCTAATATTCTTGATATTATGAGAGTGCTATTTGTTTATCCAAAAGACAAGATTTTATCTATATTACCCATTCATCATACATTTGAATCTACAGCAGGAATTTTATATCCTCTTTCCTGCGGTGCTTCAATATATTTTTCACGTTCCCTTAAAACGCTTGTGGAAGATTTGCAATCAGTCAAACCAACGATTATTCTTGGTGTACCTCTTTTATTCGAAAAGGTATATAAAAAGATAACTAATGCTATAAAAGAAAATAAAGTGAAAAAAATATTAGTGCCGGTACTCGTAAAAACATCAAACTTTGCACGTGGATTAGGAATCAATATTAAGCGTAAAATATTTTCTGAATTACATAAACTTTTCGGTGGTAATATTAGAGCATTTATTGTCGGTGGGGCCAGTTCCGATCCAAAGATTGCAAAAGCATATATAGATTTTGGTTTTAATTATGTAATCGGTTACGGTTTAACTGAAACTTCACCAATATTGGCTTCTAACAGTTTAAGAAAATTGAGACATGATACTACTGGCATTCCATTCCCAAGTGTAGAAATAAAAATTAACAATCCCGACAAATACGGAAGAGGAGAAATTTACGCAAAAGGTCCGAATATCATGTTAGGATATTATAAAAATGAAAAGTTAACTCAAGAAGCATTTGACGATGGGTGGTTTAAGACAGGTGATATTGCTTCAATGGATAAAAATGGTTGTATATACATTACAGGCAGGAAAAAGAATGTTATAATCTCGAAAAGTGGAAAAAATATTTTCCCTGAGGAAATTGAGGATATGTTAAATAAAAGCGAATACATTTTGGAGTCAGTAGTTTATGGCAAAAAGGATAAAAAATGGAATGAGATCGTTGCAGCTAAAATTGTACTCAATTTTGAAGCATTCATACAACTTGCGACACAAAAGAAAATCGAATTAGAAGAAAAATTTATTCATTCCTTTATAGGCAAGGAAATTGAAAAAATCAACAAACAACTTTCAAAGTTCAAGCGAATTCGAGCTTTTGAAATTCATAAAAAAGAATTCGAAAAAACTACTACTCAAAAGATTAAGAGATATTTAGTGCTTGATTAATAATCCAAAAAAACTACAAATTCCGTTCTCAAATTTTCAACTCCAATAATTGGCAACTTTAATTCAAACTGTTAATCTCATAAATATCTATAAAATTAAGTAATCTTTTTGAAATGGAATACATTGAATTACTTTTAAAAGAAATAGTCTTCTTCTTCAACGAGATGGCAATTTATCTTGTCTTTGGTTTTCTTGTTGCAGGTATACTGCATATTTTCTTTCCAAGCAGTTTTGTATATAAACATATTGG
>JAFGID010000059.1 GCA_016929735.1 Ignavibacteriales bacterium
CCGAGATATTTCATCAGAGCCGTAATTACACCGAGGTCGTCAAGATAACCGAATAATGGTGTAAGGTCGGGTATTGCGTCAAGTGGTAAAATGAAATAAATAAGAGCTCCTGCTACAATTGCTTTTCTGTACCAGGATACATTAGAGTTAACCATATAATTGTACAAAGCTTTTACATCTTTTGCAAAGGAAATTTTTTTGCCTACACGTTCTAATTTATCCCATAAGTTTTCATCAACATAGCGGACTTTTTCATCAACATCATTTATTTCTTCTTCGCTGAAAAATTCTGGCTGTTCGAATTCTCTTGTTTCTTCATCCATTTTTTTACCTTCTATATATTTTTTATTTACATCTTAAAAATAATAATTTTTGAAAACAAAAAGAAAAACGCCTAAACTATTCACTTAAAATTTTTTCGAGATAATTTCTATAATCAGATTTGGGGAGTGAAGTCACAACAGTAGCAAATTGTTCTTTGTTAATAAATTTTTTATAATAAGCAATTTCCTCGATGCAAGCAACTTTTAATCCCTGCCTGTCTTCAATTACACCAAAGAAACTTGACGCCTGTAATAATGCTTCCGGGGTACCAGTATCTAACCAGGCAACACCCCTACCGATTTTCTTTGCTTTTAATTCTTTCGACTCAAGATACACTCTGTTAACATCAGTTATTTCTAGTTCGCCACGTGCTGATGGTTTTAAGTTCTTTGAAATTTTTATTACTTTATTGTCATAAATATACAATCCAGGTACTGCATACTCCGATTTTGGTATTTTGGGTTTTTCTTCTATCGAAATAACATTATCATTTTTATCTATTTCAACAATTCCATATCTCTCAGGGTCTGTTACCCGATATGCAAAAATTACTGCACCATTTTTGTGCTCATTAACCGATTCATAGAAAAATGATAAATTACCATAAAAAATATTATCGCCAAGAATTAGCGTTACATTATCATTACCGATAAATTTTTCGCCAATTATGAACGATTCAGCAATACCATTTGGCTTGTCCTGAATTGAATATTGAATATTTAATCCGAGATTATTTCCAGAATCAAAAAGTTTTTTGTAAAGTGGAATTGTTTCATCATTTGAGATAATTAATATATCTCTAATACCGCCGAGCATTAGAATAGATAATGGGTAATAAATCAGCGGCTTGTCATAGATGAGAGTCAGTTGTTTACTATACACTTTTGTAACAGGGTATAATCTCGTTCCTGCCCCTCCTGCAAGAATAATTCCTTTCATAATTTTCCTTGAACAATTTACGATTATTTATTCAAAATATTTTTCAGCTTTACGAATTGCACCTGGCAAAGCAAAAACAACAACTTTATCATTTGCCTTAAGTTGACTGCTTCCGATTGCGATATATCCTTCACCATCCCTAACGTAACCACCTATTATTGCATTTTCAGGAAAGTCTAACTCCTTAACTGGTTTTTTAGTTACTTTTGAACCTGGTTTTGCAATATATTCAACCACTTCTGCGTCAACTCCTTGCAAAGTGGCAATTGAAATTAATTTTGCTTTTCGAATTACTTTTGAAATATTATTTGCTGTAATAAGTTTTTGATTAACAAGAGCGTCAAGTCCAATTGTTTGTGTTAAAGGTATATAGTCAACATTATCAACTTGTGCAATAGTTTTTTTAACACCAAGGTGTTTAGCCATTAGACAGGTAATAATATTTGTTTCAGCTTCTTCAGTAACTGCAAGAAAACCATCCATATCAATAATTCCCTCTTGAGCCAATAAATCGAGATCGCGTCCGTCCCCTTGAATAATCAATGTGTTTTCCAAATCGCTTGCAAGACTAACAACTTTATTCTGATTGGATTCAATTAATTTTACATTCAATCTATTTTCCAATAAGCGGGCAGTTTTCCTTCCAATTTTTCCACCACCAAGAATCATGATATTTTCAAGTCTTGTATTTTCCTTTCCAGATAAGCGTAAAATATCCTCTACCCCGTTTGGTTTGGTTATAACAAAAATCTGATCGTTGGGTAAAAAGATATCTTCGCCTTTTGGAATGATTGTTCGTACACCACGGTGAATTGCTACAATTCTGAAATCGTGTAAATTATATTCAAGTGCAACTTCTCTCATTGTCTTTCTAAGAACGGGAATTGTTCTATCGAGTTTCAAACCGATAAGAGATAAAGTGCCTCCTTCAAATTCAAGAACATCCGTTGCCGCTGCTCTTTCTATTAATTTTACTATTTCAAGTGATGCAAGTTCTTCAGGATAAACGACATAATCTATTCCTAGAGAGTTAAACAGTTCTTTGTTTTCCTCTGATGAATATTCCCGACTTGAAACACGGGAGATTGTGTATTCAGCACCCAATTTTTTACCTAAAGTGCAAATATTATAATTCAAGCACTGAGAAGCAGTTACAGCAACCAACAAATCTGTATTACTTATTTTTGCTTTCTCGAGTATTTCAATACATGTTGCTGAACCTTTTATAGTCATTACTTCAGCAATCGAACTTACTTTATCCAATCTCGACGAATCAGGGTCTATAACCGAGATGTTGTATTCCTCATTCGAAAGTTGCTTAACTAAGTGATAACCCACTTCACCTGCACCGGCAATAACAATATTCATTTTGAATTCCTATTAAAA
>JAFGID010000060.1 GCA_016929735.1 Ignavibacteriales bacterium
AAAAAACCCTCATCACGAGGGTTTTAAATTTTAAGACTGAATTGCTTTTTTCTTTTGAGTCAATAATGAAACCACAATTAGGGTGATTATTGATAAAGGAATTGATATGATACCCGGGTTATCCAAAGGTATGAGTGCATCAGTTTTTGGTAAACCGTATTGTTCAAACATTGTCGGAGAAAATAAGATAATAGTAATTGATGAAACTATTCCAACAACAATTGACCAAGCAATGCCTTTTGCGGTTGTCTTTTTCCAGAAAAGTAAGAAAATAATTGCAGGCAGATTTGCTGAAGCTGCAATTGCAAAAGCTAATCCAACAAGGAAGGATACATTCATTCCTTTAAATAATATACCTAAAATAATTGCTACAAGTCCAACACCAATTGCTGCCATTTTTCCGGCTCTTACTTTTCCTTTATCACTCATCTTTCTATTAAGAAATTTATCCATGAAATCGTGAGCAATTGCTCCCGCTGAAGCGACAATCAATCCACTGACTGTTCCGAGAACAGTTGCAAAAGCAATCGCAGAGATTATTGCAAAAATTCCGATACCAAAGAATTTTGCTAAAAGTGGTCCCGACATGTTACTGCTTTCCAAATCTAATACACCATTAACCATAGCACCAAGTCCCATATATAAGGTTAAGATATAGAAAAATCCAATTGCAGCGATTGCCACAATAGTTGATTTCCTTGCATCTTTTGGACTTGGAACTGTATAATACCTAATTAATATATGTGGTAAGGCAGAAGTCCCTAAAAATAATGCTAACATTAAAGATAAAAAATTCAGTTTGTCCCAAAAGGAACCTGTTGATACTTTGTACAATAAACCAGGCTTGATTACTTCTTTACCATGTGTCGGATTATGGTACCAAACTGTAACTTTAGAATCTTCATCTGTAAAATCTTTCTTTGCGAATCTTATGATTGTTGTCTGCTCTAGCACGCTTAAAAATTCAAATGGTCCTAAAGAGCCTGTTGAATCTACTTCTTTGCCATCAACAACAATCTTTTCAAGATGTCCTACTTGATAAAATTTAGCTTTTTCTTTCGGTTCACCATTATATAATTTTGAACCATCAGCTCTCGTAGTAATGGAAGGAATTTCCTGAAGTAGGTGACGGTCATCTTTAAGCACAACACAAAACCAATTTTCAATTCCCTCTTTTTCTAATTTTACAAAAATATTCTTTTCAATATTTTTATGAGTTTTGAAAATATAGGATGAATCCTGTAAAACGATAGTTGTGTCACTTTGTATTTCTATAGGCACTGTAATAAATTTATGATAATTGGGGTCATTATCTTTTAATTTTAGTCCACCAAATAAAATTAATATTGTAAGAATAGTTGAAAAGATAATTAACAAAGCGCCTTTAATAAACTGGACGTAAGTTGTTGATGTCATACCAGCGGTTGCAACAATTAGAATTACAATACCCCCGACAATTATTACTCCCATCCAATGAGGAAGTCCAAGAAGGGGGACGACAAGATCACCTGCACCAACCATCTGAGGTATTAAATAAAACAAAGAAACAATTAAAGTACTAATAGATGCAGTAAGTTTTATTTGCTTTGAATCAAATTTAGCATCCAATGCATCGGCGAAAGTATATTTGCCTAATCTTTTTAATGGTTCAGCAACAACAAATAATGCAACTACCCATCCAGCAAGATATCCTATCGAATAAAGAAAGCCATCATATCCAAAGAAAGCAATCATACCGCATATACCCAAAAATGATGCTGCAGATAAATAATCACCAGCAAAAGCAATCCCATTTACTCCCCAGTGTATAGTTCCACCAGCTGCATAATAACCAGCGGCAGATTTTGTTCTCCTAGCAAAATAAAATGAGAGAAAAAGAACTAAAGCTACGAAGAAAACAAATATTAAAATAGCCCAAATTGAAACATTATAAATCATTTGTTGTCTCCTTGCTTGTTTAGTTTGTTTTCCATTTTTGTACAGAAATGGTTATACATAAAACCCATAATGATGGCAAGGATAATTAAACCGAATCCATATACTATTGCAACGTTTTGTTTGCCGAGAATATGATATCCCATAATTTCGGGATAAAACAAGCCGATAAAAACAAATCCTGCGTAGATTATCAGGTAAACAAAAAATAAAATAACTCCAAGCTTCTCCTTATATTTAGAAGCATTGTCCGGATCTAATTTAGTAGCAGGTCCGTGATGCATTTTCACCTCAATTCTTTGTTATTAAATTTTATCTAAATAAAATATTATTTGGGGTAAGTATAAATTATTATTCCAAGAAAAATAAATCCAATCACTAAATTTTTGCTAGCAAATATAATAAAAAAAATCTTTTATGAAGAAAAAAATATGCGTTCAATATTTATTGGAAAATATAATTTTTAGAACATCAAAAATTACTTAGTTTGTCATTTTAGACCAAATAAAGTTAAGTGTTATATTGCATTTTTAATTCAATATAGAAACTTAATTTTATTGGATAAGAAATTCATTTGGAGTAGAACAATATATTGTATAACTGTAAAGTTGATTTATAGGGTTAATAAATTTTAAATTATTTATAAATAATTCACTTATGCAAATTTAAATTATACTTTAAAAAAGTTTTTGTAAATTTAATTATTCAATTTTTTATTTATTATTGCAAATTAAGAAATATAAACTAATCATAAAAATTAAGGAGCAAAATGAAAAAATTATTCTTCCCGGTACTTTCATTTTTTATTTCGGTTTTAATTTTTTCGCAAAGTACACCTGAAAAAACAACAACGGATGAATTTGGAATTAAATTATCCGGGTTTGTTAAAACTGATGTTATATTTGATACACGTGATGTAGTTTCTATTCGTGAGGGACATTTTCTTCTTTATCCAAGCAACGAAGATATGGATATTAATAACGAAGACATAAATAAAAAAACCAGTTTGAATATGTTGTCTATTCAAACAAGGTTAACGGGCAACATTACTGGACCAGAAGCATTTGGAGCAAAAATAAGTGGAATGCTCGAAGGTGCTTTTTTTGGACATTCTGATGGTGATATTAATGGATTCAGATTACGACATGCTTATGTAAAATTAGATTGGACAAATACATCGTTATTAATTGGGCAATTTTGGCATCCAATGTTTATTACGGAAGTTTTTCCAGGAGTTATTTCTTTTAATACGGGCGTTCCATTTCAACCTTTTTCGCGTAATCCTCAAATTCGTTTAACTCAAAAATTTGATAATTTCTATGTTTCTTTAACTGCTGCTTCGCAACGTGATTTTTCGAGTATAGGTCCTCAAGGTACTTCGTCAATTTATTTAAGAAATTCGAGCATTCCAATTTTAGATATAAATTTAAAATATAAAGCAGATAATTTTGTTGCAGGAGTAGGCGGTAATTACAAATCGTTAATGCCGAGAATAGTTACAACTCTTGATTATAAAACTGATAAAAGAATAAATAGTCTGAGTGCTGTGGTTTTTGGCAAATATACAAGTGAGGATTTTACATTTAAATTGGAAGGAATTATTGGTGAAAATTTAACCGACCTGACTATGTTGGGCGGTTATGGAATTAAATCTGTTGATGCAGCAACAGGAATTGAGGAATATACAAATATTCAAACACTTTCTTCCTGGAGCGAGATAATTTACGGAAAGGATTTAAAGTTTGCATTGTTTCTTGGTCTTACAAAAAATCTTGGTTCAAAAGATGTAATAGTTGGTGCTTCATATACAAGAGGAAATAATATTGATAAAGTAATAAGAGTAGCACCAAGAGTTGAATATAGGAGCGGTAACACACAATTTGCAGGGGAAATCGAATACACTTCTGCAGGATATGGAGTAGTAGATAATAAAGGCAAAGTTTCAGATACAAAAAATATTGCTAACATTCGATTTTTATTAGCGGCGTATTTGTTTTTTTAATAGAAGAATAAAAATCTTATTATAAAGAAATGAAACTCTCAAGCGAAAAAATAAATTTTTTTAGCAGAATAATTTTACCAACTCTTATTGCTTTTAGTCTTTTCACAATTACCATTTTTGTTATTATAATTCCTCGTGTCCAAGAAAATTTATTGGATAAGAAAAGGGAACTAATCAAAGAATTAACTCAATCTGCTTGGAGCATATTAGAAAATTTAAATGAAGAAGTCATAAAAGGTAATATCTCTTTACAAGAAGCACAAGAAGAATCAATTGAAATAATTGAACATTTAAGATATGGTATTGACAGGAAAGATTATTTCTGGATTACTGATTATCATCCCAATATGCTCATTCATCCCTACAGAAAAGATTTGAATAACACAGATTTATCCGATTATAAAGACCCGCATGGTAAAAAATTATTTGTTGATTTTGTAAAAGTAGTCAATGAAAAAGACGAAGGATTTGTTGATTATATGTGGCAATGGATGGATGACTCCACTCAGATAGTTCAGAAACTTTCATTTGTAAAGGGATTTGAACCTTGGGGTTGGATTATTGGGACAGGGATATACGTTGAAGACGTAAAAGAAGAAATTGCTTTGTTAACAAATAATCTTATGTATATATCTTTCGGAATTCTAGTAGTCTTGGCATTCATTTTAACATACATTAGTATCAGCAGTTTAAGAATAGAAAAATTAAGACAAAAAATTTATTACGCACTCAAAGATTCAGAAGCAAGATACAAATTATTAGTTGAAGCATCAACAGAAGGATTGGTATTATTTCTCGATAGCCAGTTTGTATTTGCAAATCAGACATTATATAAAATGCTTGGATATTCAGAGGATGAAAAGAATCTTGAGAAAATTTTATGTGATTCGAAAACCAATATGACAAGTGGGGGTGAATATTTCAGAAAACTTAAAAATGGCGAATCAGTAAGCAACAAATTTGATGCTCAATTAAGAAAAAAAGATGGAAGTCTTTTAAATGTAATTTTATACTCGTCGGATATTGTTCTCAACAATAGAAAAGGTTACTCAATTATCTTAAGGGATGTTACCTACAATCAAGAAACCGAGATTGATTCGAGTGAATTGAAGAAAGATATTACTGATTTACTGAATGAAAATTCAATAGGTTTATTTAAAACAAGTCTTGGCAGATATGGAAAATTCATCTCGGCAAATAATGCAGTGTTGAAAATTTTAGGTTATGATGCTCGTAAAGAATTATTTGAAAAAAATCTTTTTGACTTTTTTGCTGATAATATTGAAAGAAAAGAACTATTTCAAAAATTAAATGATGAAAAGAAAATAAAAAATTATATTACCAAAATCAGCAAAAAGGATGGGGCTGTAATTTTCATTTCAATTACTGCTCAAATAATCGATGATGATTCTGGAAAACCGATTTACTGTAATGGTGTTATTGAGGATATTGATTCCAAAATAAAAGAAGAAACTGAGCGCGAAAATTTAATTTTAGATTTACAAAATTCTTTGAAGATGCTTAACGAACCCATAAAAAAAGTAAGTCAAAAAATTATTTCATGTAATATGGATTTTTCGATTGAGGATGTTGCCAATATAATGACTGAGCAGGAGAGTGGTGCAATTATATTAAAGACAAAGAATTCTGAATTTGTAGGTATAGTGACAGATAGAGATATAGTAGAAAGAGGGATTATTGGTAATCATAATCTCTCAGCACCAGCCCATTCTATAATGACTTCACCGATTATTTCAATTTCTCAGAATGAATCAATACTCGATGCAATATTTTTGATGCAAAAGAAAAATATCAAGCATTTGCTCTTGAAGGATTTGTCTGGTGAGTTTATTGGAATGATTAGTTTAAAAAACTTATTAGATGAAATAAATAACTCTCTCAATCTATTATTATTAGATATAGAAAATGCTACATCATTAGCCAAGTTATACGAAATCAAAAATAAAATTCCGAGATTTATTAAATCACAAATTGACAGTGGAACGAATGTTGAAAATTTATCTCGTTATCTTTCAAAAATATTTATTTTAGTAGCAAGTAAATCAATAAATTTTGCACAAGAAGAATTAGGTGAACCACCTGCTCGTTTTGTATTCGTTGGTCTTGGAAGTATTGGCAGAGAAGAATTGGTAATAACTTCAGATCAAGATAATGCGATTATTTTTGAAGATGTAAACTCTGAAATATATCCTGATGTAAAAAAATATTTTGATAAGTTAGCACAAATAGTTTGCAATGCATTGAATGAATGTGGTTATGAATTTTGTCCAGGTGATGTAATGTCGAAAAACACAAAATGGACTCAATCAATTACAACTTGGAAAGAATATTTTTATTCCTGGATTGTTAATTCAAACCCACAGGACTTGCTTGATATAAGTATCTTCTTTGATTTTAGTGCTATTTATGGGAGCGGCGAATTACTGGATGATTTAAGGGGATATATTTTTAAAATTGCAGAAAATCAAGCGAATATTTATCAGCATTTAACGAGGACTTGTTTACAGAGAAAAATACCTGTCGGTTTTCTTGGTAAAATTGTCTTAGAATCGAAAGGTGAACATCCCGAAACATTTGATATAAAAAACGCCATAATGGTAATCGTTGATTTTGCAAGATTATATTCATTAAAGAATAAAAGTAAATTTACGAATACATTAGAGCGATTAGAAGAATTAAACAGATTGGGAATAGTTAACAAATCCAGTTATAATGAATTGGTTCAGGCATATAAAATCATGACGGAATTTCGATTTAAGCATCACTCAAAGAAAATTCGGTCTTGCGAAAGAATAAATAACTTTATTAATCCAAACGAGTTGACAGAAATCGAGCAATCATTGCTGAAGAATATTTTTTCTCATTTGTTGGCACTGCAAAAGAAATTAAATTATGATTTCAGTGGCGAGGCACTGTAACTTCCTGAAAATATTTTCTCAATAATTCAGCTGATTTATGTGGTTGAACATTGCGGCATTCGCTAATAAATAATCCGTTATAATTTAGTTCCAAAATATTCTTTGCAAATGTTAACCATGGTACCGTCCCACTTGCTACTTGTTTGTGCTCATCATTTTTTCCGTCATTATCATGGAAATGAATGCAATGCAGTTTGTCGTATAGGCCGTGCAGAATTTTAATCACTCCTTCACCACAATTTGCATGCCCTGTATCAAGACAAAATTTTAAATGCTTTGATTGAACTTGCGAAAAAATAAATTTAAAGTCATTTATGCTGTCCCCTAGCAAGTAATAATCATTCGCTGAACTTACGGGACTTAAATTTTCCAAGCACAATACGACATTATTAACTTCGCAAAAATCAATAATTGTCGAAAGAAACTTTGTAAACTTGCTTAGTGCTTTCCTTCTGCTCAGGTGTTCTACAGGGTACCATTCAAACTTGCCGATGTGTGCAATAATATGTGTTGCTTTTAGATTTTTTGCGAGAAGGATACTCTCTCGCAAATGAATAGATTTTGGATTTTTCTTAAATGTAAAAACGTTGGCTTCATCAAGTGAGAAAGGGAGGTGTATGCTTAATTTAATGTTTTTCTCTTTTGCAAGTTTATTTATTTTTCTAACTCTTCTCTTATCAAAACGAGCAAGTTCCGAATAATCTTTTTCTAAATTAATCTCAATATGCTTTAATTTATGCTCATAAGCATAATCAAAATACTTTTCCGGCTCTTCATTGTAAACGGTAAAACCAATTTTTCTAGGAAATATCGACATTATAAATTTTGCTTAATTTTATTCGTTACAAATATAAGAAATTCTTCTAATAATGCTAATAGATTTAACAATTATTGTCATTTTTAGTATATTTGCAATCAAAAATAATAAGAGGAATTTTGAATTCAAGAGATATCAGACAGCAATTTTTAGATTTTTTTGTCAGTAAAAAACATAAAATTGTTCCAAGTTCACCAGTTGTTCCATTTGATGACCCCACATTATTATTTACCAATGCGGGTATGAATCAATTTAAGGATGTTTTTTTAGGAAAGGGAACAAGAGATTATACTCGTGCAGCAGATACACAAAAATGTATTCGTGTCAGCGGTAAGCATAATGACCTTGAAGAAGTCGGACACGATACTTATCATCATACTTTCTTCGAGATGCTAGGTAATTGGTCTTTCGGTGATTACTATAAAGAAGAAGCAATAGTCTGGGCGTGGGAACTGCTAACTGAGATATGGAAATTACCAAAAGAACGTCTTTGGGCAACTGTTTATAAAACTGATGATGAATCATTTGAAATATGGAAAACAAAAACCGATATAAACCCAAATCACATTTTGCGTTTTGGTGAGAAAGATAATTTTTGGGAGATGGGAGAAACAGGTCCGTGCGGTCCTTGTTCAGAAATTCATATAAATTTAACCGACGATTTGGAAAATAAAAATTTAGTAAACGCAGGCACGGCTGATTGTATTGAGATTTGGAATTTGGTTTTCATTCAATATAACCGTGATTTAAAAGGTCATCTTCACGAATTGCCACAAAAACACGTTGATACAGGAATGGGTTTTGAGCGATTATGTGCAGTTCTGCAGAATACTCCACCGAGTTCGGATAATTATTCAACGGATGTTTTCTCCCCTATATTGAAGAAAATCTCTGAAATTTCTAACAAAGAATATAACAAGGATAACAAATCTTCTTTTCAAGTAATTGCGGACCATATAAGGAGTCTGACTTTTGCAATTGCTGATGGTGCTGTTCCTAGCAATGAAGGTAGGGGTTACGTATTAAGAAGAATTTTAAGGCGTGCTGCCCGATATGGAAGAAAATTAAATCTACACGAGCCATTTTTATTCAAGTTAGTCGATTTCTTAGTAAAAACAATGGGTGATGTTTTTCCAGAGTTAAAAAATAATCAATCAACAATTGAAAAAATTATTAAAGCAGAGGAAGTAAGTTTTAATGCTACTCTTGATAGGGGAATTGAACTTTTTGAAAAATTAGCGAATAGATTAATTGCTGAGAATAAAAAAGTCATCGGCGGTGAAGACATATTTTTATTATTTGATACTTATGGATTTCCTGTTGATTTAATAAATATAATGGCAAAGGAAAAAGAAATTCAACTTGACGAAAAAAGATTTAATGAATTGATGAATGAGCAAAAAGAGAAAGCCAGAAAATCATCAAAAATGAAAAATCAAATAAATGAAATTGCTCTTCATTCGTTGGATGATTTTAACATAAGCGAGAATGTTGAACAGGAATTTCTTGGTTATGATAAATTAGAAAGTATATCTAAAGTTATTGGTACTAAATCCGATGATAAAATTTTGTATTTGATTGTTGACAAGACACCATTCTATGCAGAAGGTGGCGGACAAATTGCTGATACTGGTGAAGTTGAAATAGATGGAAATGTTTTGAGAGTTGTTAATTGTATAAAAGTCGAAGATAAATTTGTCCATATTATTGAAAATGAAAAGCAAATTCCAATAAGAAATAATGCAGAAGCAATATTAAAAGTCAATCGAAACAGAAGATGGGACGTAATGAGAAATCATTCAGCTACGCACTTCTTACATAAAGCTTTGCGTGAGGTTCTTGGTACTCACGTTCAGCAATCGGGCTCGTATGTCGGTCCTGACAGGTTACGATTCGATTTTACGCATTTCGAAAAGCCGAAAGATGAAGAGTTGGAAAAAATTGAGCAAATTATTAATGAAAAAATCCGTGAGAATTTGGAATTAAATCATTTACGAGGTATCCCATTTGACGAAGCGAAAAAGATGGGGGCTTTGATGTTCTTTGGTGATAAATACGGCGAGAAAGTGAATGTTGTCCAATTTGGAGATTATACGCTGGAATTTTGCGGTGGCACACACGTTGGTAATAGTTCACAGATTGGAATGATAAAAATTGTATCCGAATCGTCAATTGCTGCGGGAATGAGAAGAATTGAGGCGGTTACAGGCAGAGGTGTCGAAGAATATATAAAAGTGCAGAATGAGAAAATTAATGAAGAAGAAAATAAATTATTCAGTCTGCAAGAGGA
>JAFGID010000061.1 GCA_016929735.1 Ignavibacteriales bacterium
CCAATGCTTGGAAGTATAGGAAACATGTCTGTTTCATCTACCTCTTGAATAATCATTTTGTTTTCATATTTATCATTGTAGTTTATGAACCAGACGTTCTGTCTATTTCCAATATTAATAATTTGAAGATATGGCGATAATTTCCAACCATCATATTGAATTTCGTATGTAATGCTGATATCTAATCTTGTATAGGCTGGTAATGAAAAGGAATTCATTCCTGCAGGATATAGTTTATAACTCGGAGTATTTTTATAGTAAGCAGGAATATCATTCCAATCGGGAAGAGTTGTCACGTAGTAAGCTGAACCGGGAACAGTTATTGGTTGTCCTGAAGAATAAATAAAATTAATTCCTAAGAACCACTTATCAATATGTTCATTCTGTGGCCATAACAAATCATTAATACTTGTATTTAATACAACATTAACGATATGTGTCCTGTTATGTCGAGGTATAAATTGTTTACCACTATTCAACTTTTCAAAAGTATAATTTGTCCTTGATAAAGAATATGAAATCCAACCTGTAATTTCTCCGAGTTGTTTTCTCAGTAGAAATTCCAGTCCATAAGAATCGGCATATCCACTATTAAAAAGATTTTTTGTTGTGCTATATATTGGAGCACCACCTGGAGTATATCCATTGGGGACTGCTTCGACAAAATATAAATTATTAAATTGACAAATGTTTTTGTATGTTTTCCAATATGTTTCGATTTCAAATTCATAAACTTTATCTATTTCTTTCTGATACCCAAGTATAAAATGATTTGAATTTGATTCTCTTGTATATTCATCTGCTGATGTCCAAATCGCATTAAAAAATAATCTTGGGATTCTATAAAGGTATTGATAATAGATTCCAGTGGCAAATTTTAAACTGCTTGATTCGTTTAATTTATATCGTATTGTTAATCTAGGTGAAATATTAAAATAATTTTTATCTGAATTAAAGTAATCCCCTCTCAATCCAGCTTCAAACGACCAATCTTCCAGTGGTCGGTAATTTAAGCTCAAATATCCAATTGAATGATTCCTATGTCTTTCAACATCAGCATACCCAGCATCCCAATCCATTTTATAAGAACCATAGAGAAATTTATGTTCTGCACCAAATTTTAGGTATAGATTAGTTGAGCCATAATATTCTAATGCAGCTTTCAAGGAAATATCATAGATGAAATTTTCTTCTATCATATTCATTACTCTTCTCATATCAAAACAAGATTTGAACGAACTGCCGGTAATCCAAAAACTTGAAAATATTTCAGGATTGAAAATGTGTTTCCAATTAATACTGCCAGTCGTATTACCCCAGTCATAATCAAAACCGAAAGAGTTTTTTTTAGTTTTATCAACTCTGAATTCTAAATCGTCATAACTTCTGAAAAAGCTTACTGATAATTTATTATTTTCGTTAATATCGAAAAATGCTTTAATATTTCCGTCAAGGAAATAATAATTTGGAATTTCATCAAACCATTTGGCATAGGTCTGGTCGATATAGGTTCTCCTTAATGAACCAGAGATGGAACCGAAGTCTCCGAGCGGTATTTGTAAGGTAGTTGATGCTGAGAGTAAACTTACATTTGCAACTCCTTGAAATTTATTTCTATTTCCGTCAATATTTGTTACATCAATAACTGAAGAAAGCCGTCCACCGTAGTCAGCACTAAATCCCCCTTTTGAAATCTCAACTTTCTTTATTGCATAAGTATTAAATGTAGAAAATATTCCAAATGCATGTTCAGGATTATAAACGTCTGTTCCATCTATCATATATAAGTTTTGATCTGGAGTTCCTCCACGTACATATAGTGCGGATGAAAAATCGGAAAGCGCAGTAATGCCCGGCAAGGTCTGGAGTGTTCGAAGTAAGTCTGCCTCAATTAGTCGTGGCATTTGATTGACTTGTTGTGGCGATAAATCAAAGCGAGAAATTGGTTTGATAAACAACTTATCTCCTACACTCATTGTATCGCCTGTAACAATTATTGTCTCTGTTTCAATTGATTGTGGAGTTAAAAAAAAATTAAAAACATTTTTGGAATTTAATAGTATATCGACTCTTTTCTCAATCGTTTTATAACCAATGTAACTAATTCTAAGTGTATATTTGTTAAATGAAACATTTGGGATAACAAAATAACCGCTTTGATTTGTACTACTTCCTGTATTTAACTCTGTAATGAAAATGTTTGCTCCAGGCAGCGATTCACCATTTGTGGTGTCATATATAAAACCACTTATTGAGGTAGTATTTTGTGCAATTGAATTTAAGTTTAGGATAAAAACTAAGAAAAATAGCCAACTGATTATGAAATTAACTGCTTTCATTTTATGCATTATTCTGAAAATCTGAAAAAATGTAAAATAATTTATGCGAATTTAATCAAAATGAAATTAAGTTATATATTGTAATACTATTATTTTTTTTAAATTAACTATATTTGTAAATTAAAAAAATATTAGAAAAATTTTAGGATAAAAAATGGAAAAATTTAAAGTTTATGATAGTTTCGATAAGAGACACATTGGACCAAATCAACAGGAAATTACTGAAATGCTCAAAACGGTTGGCGTAAATTCTGTTGATGAAATGATACAAAAAACAATACCGAAAGATATCAGGTTGAACGATGATTTAATATTAGATTCTCCTTTGACAGAATATGAATTTTTAAATGAATTAAAATCCATCGCATCAAAAAATAAAATATTTGATTCATATATTGGTATGGGATATTACCCCGCAATTTTGCCTTCGGTTATTAGAAGAAATATTCTTGAAAATCCGGGATGGTATACTCAATATACTCCTTATCAAGCTGAAATATCTCAAGGAAGATTAGAAGCATTGTTGAATTTTCAAACGATGATAATTGATTTAACAGGAATGCAATTAGCAAACGCTTCCTTGCTTGATGAAGCTACTGCTGCTGCTGAGGCAATGACGATGTTATTTTCACTTCGCAAAGGAAATAAAAAAGAAGCAAAAACATTTTTTGTTTCGGACAAGTGTTTTCCACAGACCATCGATGTATTAAAAACAAGGGCATTACCATTCGGAATAAATTTACTAATCGGTGATTTTAAAACAGTTGAATTAAGTGATGATATTTATGGTTTGCTTGTTCAATATCCCGATGGGGATGGAGCAATAAATGATTATTCGGAATTCTTTAATAAAGCGACTGAGAAAGGAATTTACAAAGTTGTTGCTGCTGATCTTTTAAGCTTAGCAATTCTAACACCACCCGGTGAATTTGGTGCAGATGTCGTTGTTGGTTCTAATCAAAGATTTGGTTTACCGATGGGATATGGCGGACCACACGCAGGATATTTTGC
>JAFGID010000062.1 GCA_016929735.1 Ignavibacteriales bacterium
ATTGGTTGAACTTGATAAAAGTATTAAAACAACTGAAAGTGAAATTGCTAAATTTTGTAAAGAGTTAAACATTTCAACCCCATTTTAAATATGAGAAACACAAGTACAATACCAGTCTTGCGATTTCCTGAATTTAATGAGGAATGGAAAGAATATAGGTTATCAGAATTTTTGACAAGATATTCGGAAACTAATAAAGATGAAGAATTTAGCATTGATGAAATTTTGTCTTTATCCTCTCATTATGGAATAGTTAGTAGAAAAGAACTACTTGAAGATACATACAGTAATGTAAATCACCTGAGTTATAAAAAAACAAGACTAAATGATTTTGTTTATGGCAAAAGTATTAGTGCGAGTTATCCTTTTGGCTTGTTCAAAGTAAATGACTATAAAGACGGTTTATTATCTACTCTCTATTATACCTTTAAGGTTAAAGAAAATGTATTGCCAAAATTTTTAGATTGTTATTTTAGTCATTTAAGTAGAGCGAATAATTTTTTAAGAAAGTACGTTTTAGTTGGTGATAGGTATATAACAGCTGATGCAAACTATCTATTAAGTGGGAAAATTTATCTACCAACACAAAAAGAAGAACAAAAGAAAATAGCTGATTTTTTAATTCAAATAGACCAACGAATTACACAACTAAAAGAGAAAAAAGAAAATTTAGAACGCTACAAAAAAGGAGTAGCCCAAAAAATATTTTCACAGAAAATTAGATTTAAAGATGATAATGGAAATGAGTTTCCGAATTGGGAAATGACGAAATTCGAGAATATTTTTAAACGAGTTTCAACTAAGAATAAAGAAAATAACCAAAATGTTCTTACTATTTCAGCCCAACACGGATTGATAAATCAACAAGAATATTTTAATAAATCAGTTTCAGCAAATGATGTAACTGGTTATTATCTGGTTAAAAAAGGTGATTTTGCTTATAATAAAAGCTATTCTAAAGGCTATCCGATGGGAGCTATAAAGCGACTCACAAAATATGAAAAAGGGGTAGTGTCTACTTTGTATATCTGTTTTAACATAAAGGATAATAGTATTTCTGAGTTTTATGAACATTATTTTGAAAGTGGAAAAATCAACAAGCAAATTCATAAAATCGCCCAGGAAGGAGCTAGAAATCACGGACTACTAAATATGAGTGTAGTTGAATTTTTCAAGGACATTGATATATTAAAGCCATCAATCAAGGAACAACAAATAATATCAAGCTTTTTAAATGAAATCAGCAATCAAATACAATTAGTATCTGAGCAATTAGAAGAAACTGTAAAGTTTAAAAAAGCACTATTGCAAAAAATGTTTTGCGTGTAATTTCAAATTTAAGACAATGGACAAACTCAGCATAAAAGACGAACTAACCGAATTTTTACTTTACACATCGCCCAATGGCGAGGTAAAAGTGGAAGTTATTCTGAATAAAGAAACCGTTTGGCTTACACAAAAAGCCATTGCACAACTTTTTGGCGTTCAAGTGCCTGCCATTAGCAAACACCTGAAAAACATTTTTGAAAGTGGCGAATTGGACGAAAATTCAGTTGTTTCCATTTTGGAAACAACTGCCGCTGATGGTAAATTGTATCAGGTAAAATATTTTAACCTCGATGCTATTATTTCTGTTGGCTACAGGGTAAATTCCCGTCAGGCAACCCAATTCAGAATTTGGGCTACCAAAACCTTAAAAGATTATATTGTTAAAGGTTTTATTCTGGATGATAACCGATTGAAAAACGGAAGGTATTTTGGCAAAGATTATTTTAAAGAACTACTCGAAAGGGTTCGTTCCATACGGTCGAGCGAACGAAGAATTTATCAGCAAATTACCGATATTTTTGCCGAGTGCAGTATCGACTACGACCCACAATCGGACATTACAAGTGAGTTCTATGCCACGGTGCAAAACAAATTTCATTTTGCCATTCACGGAAATACTGCCGCCGAAATCATCTACAAAAAAGCCGATTCGGAAAAAGAATTTATGGGTTTAAGCACTTGGAAAAATGCACCCGATGGAAGAATTCTAAAATCGGATTCTAAAATTGCGAAAAACTACCTGAGCGAGCAGGAGATAAAAAGTCTGGAGCGTTCCATTAGTGCTTTTTTCGATTACATCGAACGTATTATTGAAAACCGAAACTCGTTTACAATGGAACAATTTGCGGGCAGTGTGAATAAATTCCTCGAATTCAACGAGTATAAAGTATTACAAGGCAAAGGAAGTATTTCAGCAAAACAAGCCGAAGAACGAGCATCTGCCGAATACGATAAATTCAATAAAGTTCAAAAGATTGAAAGCGATTTCGATAAAGCCATAAAAAAGTTAAAAAAGAAGAATGAGTAAACAGCCCGAACAAATATTAGAGAATCAGTTAGTTGCTCAACTTCAAACCTTGGGTTATGGATTGGTGCAGATTAATGACGAGGCAGCACTCATTGCCAACCTTAAGGGTCAATTAGAAAAGCATAACAAAATTACTTTTTCCGATGCTGAGTTTAAAAAGGTAATGAATATTCTTACCAAAGGTTCTGTATTTGAAAAATCGAAAACACTTCGGGAAAAGCAACATATAATCCGTGATAATGGCGACAACCTCTACTTTGAATTTTTAAATACCGAGTTTTGGTGTCAAAATCAATATCAGGTTACGCACCAAGTTACCATTGACGGAAAATACAAAAACCGCTACGATGTTACTTTGTTGATTAATGGTTTGCCTTTGGTTCAGATAGAATTGAAACGCAGAGGTTTAGAACTCAAAGAAGCTTTTAACCAAATAAACCGTTATCAACGCCATTCGTTCGGTTCAAATTCGGCATTGTATCAATATATTCAGGTTTTTGTAATTAGCAATGGCGTAAACACAAAATATTATGCGAATAATCGCAGACAATCTTTCAAACAAACATTTTACTGGACAGACAAAGAGAACAAACGATTAACCAATATTTTAAACGGTTTTACAAGCGAATTTTTAGAGCCTTGCCACATCTCTAAAATGATTAGTAAATACATTGTACTCAACGAAACGCATAAAATATTAATGGTGCTTCGTCCCTATCAATATTATGCAGTTGAAGCATTAATCGACCGTGTAAAAAACAGCAATAAAAACGGTTACATTTGGCACACCACAGGTTCGGGCAAAACGCTGACTTCGTTTAAAGCAAGTCAGATTATTATGAATATGCCCGA
>JAFGID010000063.1 GCA_016929735.1 Ignavibacteriales bacterium
TATACAATAACTTGGGATGATAATCTTAGCGAGAATATTAAAATAGAATTATTCAAAGGAGGTGTCTTTAATTCTGAAATTATCAGCTCAACTCCAAGCAATGATTCTTATAATTGGACAATACCATCGGCATTGATTACTGGAACTGATTATAAAATAAGAATATCAAGCACAATTGATACATTATTATATGATGAAAGCAATGCTAATTTTTCAATTCGAGACGCAATCATTGTAACCTATCCTAATGGCGGAGAAGTATTGAATAAAAATGCTTCCTATACAATTACTTGGGATGATAACCTTAGTGAGAATGTCAAGATTGACTTATACAAAGGGGGTATGTTTGATTCGGAAATTATTAGTTCAACACCGAGTAATGGTTCTTATGTTTGGGCTATACCTTCTGGTTTAACAACTGGTGATGATTATAAAATACGCATTGCAAGTACAATTGACAGTTTATTATTTAATGAAAGCGATGATGATTTTACAATTCGAGACGCAATCATTGTAACCTATCCTAATGGCGGTGAAAGACTTAACAAGAATGCTACTTATACAATAACTTGGGATGATAATATTAGTGAGAATGTAAGAATCGAATTATACAAAGGTGGTATATTTAATTCCACAATTGTTAATTCAACCCTGAGTAATGGTTCTTATAACTGGACAATACCATCAGGAATAACAAATGGTACTGATTATACTATTCACATATCAAGCACAACTAATGGCTTACTATTTGATGAAAGTGACTCAGTATTTTCAATACGAGATGCAATTATAATTACCTACCCTAATGGCGGTGAAAGACTAAATAAGAATACAACATATTCTATAACCTGGGATGATAATTTAATTGAAGATGTCAAGATTGATTTATACAAAGATGGTGTATTTAATTCCATAATTGTCAATTCAACACCGAGTAATGGTTCTTTTAATTGGACAATACAACCTGAAATACCAATTGGAACTGACTATAAGGTTAGAATTACAAGCACAGTAAATACGTTGCTTTACGATGAGAGTGATTTTGATTTTACTATTGAGGATACTTTATTTCTTAATCTAGTTTTCCCAATTAGTGGGACAATTGACATCCCATTTGAAGGCGATACTTTAAAGTGGTTTTCTAATGGTGTAGAATATGATATCTATCTTGGACTAGATTCAAATTTAACAATAAATGATACACTAGCCACAAAATATACAAGTCAATCAATTTTTACAGGCGCACTTGAACAAGGAACAAATTACTATTGGAAAGTAGTCGCTTATAAAGATGCTTTTATTGATACGACTGATACTTGGCATTTTAAAACTAAAATCGCACCACTTTATTTAGCTTTAATTTCGCCTACAAATACAGAGCAAGATTTACCGAGTGGAGGAGTAAATTTAACTTGGGATACCAACGGAGATACAAGCATTGTTTACTTTGGTACAGATTTATCAGCTACTAATTTAATCAATGGTCTAAAACAAGATAGCACATCTTTCTTTACCGGTGAATTGATAAATGGTTTAACATATTACTGGAAAGTTATCGTGAAAAGAGGAACTGAATCTGACACGATTGGTATATTCTCGTTTAAAGTTGAATTACCAGACGAATTTATTATTCACCCCAACTATCCTAATCCATTTTCATATTCAACAACAATTGAATATGATTTACCTGAACATAGCAATGTTCGAATAGTAATATACGATGTATCTGGTAAGATGGTCAAGGAATTATTAAATGAATATCAAGAAGCACGCTCTTATCTCTACGAATGGGATGGTACAGATGGATTTGGCCATAAAGCCGGCTCAGGTATTTATGTTTTGGTAATAAATGCTGAGTCAACTCAAAGTAGCAAGAAAATGTTTAAGAGCTTAAAGATGTCGTTTGTAAAGTAATTTAGAAAATAAATAACAAAATAGGAGGAAATATAAATGCGACACATACTAAAAATTATCATAATTCTGCTAATATTTATATCCTCAGTCGAATTATTAAAAGGACAGGGAAATTCATTATCTTTTTTAACGGTCTCTCCTGATGCTCGCTCTTCATCCCTTGGTGAATCTGGTGGGGCATTAATGGATGGAGCAAATTCAATCTATTGGAATCCATCCGCTATAGCTTTTAACAGAAATTTGGATATTATGTTTTGCCATTCAAATTGGTTCTCAAATTTACCCGATATTGATTTTCTATTTGAATATCTTGCATATAAACAATACTTCGATTGGCTCAAAGGTTCAGTTTCATCAAGCATAACATACTTAAATTATGGAGAATTTATTCGTACGGGTCCGGACTCATACGAACCAATAGGTACCTTTCACCCATTTGAATTAGCTTTTACATTAGGGTATGGAGCTAAGCTTGGATCTGACTGGGCATTGGGGTTAAATACAAGAATAATTTATAGTAAATTAGCCGACAAACCACAAGAAGGGGTGGGCGGAAGTGCAAGTACAACCGCGTTTAGTTTTGATATTGGTGCTATGTGGCGTCCATCGAAATATTATATTCCATTGTTAGGAATATTCACAAACCGAATGAGTGTTGGAGTTAGCATAAACAACATAGGTCCGCATATTAGTTATGCTACAAATTCTATAAAAGATCCATTGCCAACAACTTTCAGATTGAGTTTTGCCAAAAAAGTACTAGCGTTGGATAAGCATTCTCTTACAGCAACTCTTGATTTCACAAAGATTTTGGCTCAAAGAGTGGATAGCACAGAATCTAGAGATAATTTCTTAGCTTCAATTTTAACCTCTTGGGGAGACCAATCCTTCAGTGAAGAATTACGAGATATTACTACTGCATTTGGTCTAGAATATTGGTGCGAATTAACAGATGATTTTAGATTTGCTATAAGAACAGGATTTCATTATGAGGATCCGAGCTATGGAAACAGACAATATTTTGCATTTGGTGCTGGGTTGATATATAAAATTTATAATTTTGATTTTGGTTATATAACGACCGCACCTAATAAATATAGTGCAACTCATCCATTCAATAATACTTTAAAATTTACTCTATCAATAAATATCGGTGGAATGGGAAATATAAAAGAGATTGAACATGGCGATTGAAAAATAATTTATAAAGGAAAATAAAAATGTACAGATTTAATATTCAAAAAATATTTTTACTATTTTTTACGGTATTTACTTTTAATAGTCTTTTAGCTCAAAGCGTAGACATTGGTATTCGTACTGGAATTAACCTCTCGAGTAATTCATTTGAACCAGAATTAAAATCCATAACCTCTAATGGGAAGAGCGGATTTCTTGGAGGTTTATTTTTCACTTTTGATTTTGGAATATTTTCAATTCAGAGTGAAGTTCTATATTCTCAAAAAGGTTCCAAAATAGAAAGTGATACTAATCTTTTAAATTTAAATAGAGAAATACACATTAATTATCTGGAATTTCCGATATTGGTCAAATATAAAATTCCTACATCAAAAAGTTCTCAAATAAATATTTTTACGGGTCCCTCATTTGGTATTAATTTAAATTCAAAATATAAAATTGATGAAGATGGTTCTTCGTATGATGAAGATATAACTAACCAGACAAAAGCTACTGAAATAGGTTGGATATTTGGAGTGGGCTTTAATTTAACATTTAACAAAGTGAAATTTTCAATTGAAGGAAGATATAATTCGAGTTTTTCAGATGCTTTATACCTTGATGATTTATTTTATGAATTATCCAACGGTTGTTTCGCAATA
>JAFGID010000064.1 GCA_016929735.1 Ignavibacteriales bacterium
CTTGGGACATTATATTCGACAGGAATGTTTTACAGCAATGGAAACGTCCGAAAACCAAGAGCAAATCCACAAGCGAATGAGTTTGGGAGATTGGTGAAAGGTATAATAAAATTATTTTAAAAGTAATTATATCGTGTCTATTCAAGTATATAAGTCTCACCAATATTTTTAATCATAACTTCAATATCATAGTTTGGAGCAGATTTTAATAACCATTCAATTGGTTCGCGGAAAGGTTCATCACCTTGAGGGAAAGTCATTGTGTGTATGGGGATGATTTTATTTACATTCATATCTTTGGTCATCATCAATGCTTCCTCAGGATTGCAATGAGCATATTTCCAAGGACTGTATGCACCGATTGGCATTATTGCTAAATCAATTTTAGCATCTCTCAAAGTATCAAATTTATCAGAAAAACCGATATCTCCTGCAAATAAAATTTTTGCATCATTTTTGGAAATCACATATCCATTATAACTTCTTCCATCTTTGTAATATCCTTTTGAGCGGTCTTTCTCTGCTGGAATTCTACCACCCCAGTGTCTCCCCTCAACGCCCAAAAATTTAATATCCTTAATTTCAATAGTCTCCCTCCAGTCTAATTCAATAATTTCTTTCCATTCTAAGTCATAAATAATATCCTTAGTATTGTAGGCAGTAATGGCAATAATTTCGTTTGGAAATTTTTCTGTTAGTTCTGTTAAAGTCCAAGTGTCCATATGGTCGTAGTGTGCATGAGAGATTAAAACTATATCAGGTTTAGGTATCTCGTCAATTGTTAAGGCAGGTGGAACTAATCTCGCGGGACCGATATTCGTTCCGAGAATATATAATCCTATTCTATCAAATAATACAGGGTCAGTTAATATCCAAACACCAAAGAAATTCATCAAAATTGTAGAATGTCCAATCCAGGTAATAGTAACATCTGTGTCATTCCATTCTGTGGGATTGGGTTTACAGATTTTATTTTGGGCATTAATAAGTGAAAAAGAAAATATCAAACTTAATATAATTTTTTTCATATTTACAAAATCTTTTTGGCTTTTATTATGGTATTAAATTTAATAATTAGTTCAGTTTTATCAAAGGTAAATCTAATATTTTAGTAAAATATCTTATTTTTGCACACAAAATTTAATAATTTTTTTAATATTTGAGGAACTATGAATTTAGAGCTAAAAAAACTTGAAAAGTTTCAAGGAAGAAGTGGTCCATTACTTTTAATTATTATGGATGGAATTGGGATTGGAAAGCATGACGAAAGCGATGCGGTGTTTTTAGCAAAAACGCCTAATTTAGATAAATTATTTCAATCGAAATTGATGACACAATTAAAGGCACATGGTACTGCAGTTGGATTACCAAGCGATGATGATATGGGTAACAGTGAGGTAGGTCATAATGCATTCGGTGCAGGACGAGTTTTTGCACAAGGGGCTAAATTAGTTAATAACTCGATTGCTGACGGTTCGATATTTAAAACCGAAAATTGGAATACAATAATTCAAAGAGGATTAAAAGGGAATATAATTCATTTGATTGGTTTACTCTCAGATGGAAATGTTCACTCTCATATTAAGCAACTATTTGCTTTAATAAATGATTGTGAGGTGAAAAAAGTCCCGAAAATTCGATTACACATTTTATTGGACGGTAGAGATGTGGGTGAAAAAACAGCACTTAAATATATCGAAAAAACCGAACAATTATTAGCAAAAATTAATTCAAACGGATTCTTCGATTATAAAATTGCTTCGGGTGGGGGTAGGATGGTTACGACTATGGATAGATATAACGCAGATTGGATGGTTGTTAAAAGAGGATGGGATGCTCACGTATTAGGTAAAGCGAGAAAGTTCAAATCAGCGACTGAAGCAGTTAACACATATTATTCTGAAGATGAAAATATTACCGACCAATATTTACCTTCTTTTGTAATTGTCGATAGTAATGAAGAACCTGTCGGAAAAATAAAAGACGGTGATATTGTGATCTTTTTCAATTTCAGAGGTGATAGAGCAATAGAAATATCTCGAGCATTTGAAGAAAAAGAATTCAATGAATTCGATAGAGAATTTGTTCCTGATGTTTTTTACGCAGGATTGATGCAATATGATGGTGATCTGAATATTCCGAAAAATTTTCTTGTAACTCCACCAGCAATTGATAAAACTGTAAGCGAATATTTATGCAGTGCCGGAGTTAAATCATTTGCAATTTCGGAGACTCAAAAATTTGGGCATGTTACATATTTCTGGAATGGAAATCGTTCGGGTTATATAGATGAAAAATTGGAAAAATATTTTGAAATACCTTCAGATAGAATTGAATTTGACAAAGCTCCAAAAATGAAAGCGGTTGAAATTACAGAGAAAACGATTGAGTTGCTTAACTCAAATGAATTTAGGTGGGGTAGAGTAAATTTTCCAAATGGTGATATGGTGGGACATACCGGTATTATGGAAGCAGCAATTGTTGCAGTTGAAACAGTTGATAAATGTGTGGGTAGATTATTAGAAGAGGTTAAAAAACTAAATGGAATTGCAATCGTGACTGCTGACCATGGTAATGCTGATGAGATGTTTGATATTAAAAAAGGTGTAAAAAATGTGAAGACCGCTCATACTTTAAACCCTGTACCATTTATAATCTTTGATCCAGAGTATAATGGTAAATATAAAATGGCGAACATTGAAAACCCAGGCTTAACAAATTTGGCTAACACATTATTGAATTTGCTTGGTTTTCAAAGTGTTGAAGAATATGATAAATCATTGATTGAATTTATTTGATGAATCTCTATAAATCCAAAGATGGAATTTGTAATTCTATTGTATTTTTGGCTCCAGCTCTAAATGTCAAAGAGGATAAGTATTTTTCTTTAACTGAAGAATTACGAAATCATAAAACAGATGTCAATATTATTTCAATAAATGATTTTGAAAAAGATAAAGAATCTACAATTAAAAAAACTACTCATGAATTTTTGGAAAGTTACAGAAGAGAATCAAAGGTAAAAGAAGTACCAATTTATTTTATTGGTTATTCGTTTGGTGCACTACTTGGTCTTTATTTACTGCAAAATTATTCTAGTGATATTAAATTTGATAAAATGGTCTTGGTGGCTCCAGCAATAGCTTTTCGTATTATTCCTAATATAAGTAAAAATATTTCGGCAATACCATTAAATTTTTCTTTAGCAAGTTTAACTCCAAAAAATTATAGAATCTACGATAAAATACCTATATTTCTTTATAGAATTGTATCACAATTGAATAAAAAATTAAGAGAAGAAAGATTTAAAAATTTAAATATTCCGACAAAAATATTTATTAGTCCCAAAGATGAGTTCATTAGCTATAAAGGAATTCAAAATATAATACCGAGATATAATTTAGCAAACTGGAATATTGTTAAAATAAAAAATGAGAAGAAAAAGGGATTGAAAGATTTTTATCATTTAATAGCAGATAAAAATACACTTGGTGAAACAGAATGGTCATTGTTTTTGAGTGAAGTAAAAGAATTTTTCAGGGTTAAGTGTTGATAGAAGTTCACAATCAGTTTAGTAATATTTGATTTATATTCTAAGTTCAGTAATATAATAAAGAGGATTTGTCCAAAATATTTGTCTTGACAATTTAAAGTATTTTACGAAATTTGAAACTGAAATTAAAATCATTTAGTGGAATTATGGCTAATAAAATTAAATCTTGTCTGCTTGTTTTTCTGTTAATGCTTTCCTTTTGCGATATAGTATTAGCACAAAGAAGTAGTCCTTATATTGCTAAATATGCGGGCGAATTTTTAGCAATTGGTGTAGGGGGTAGAGGACTTGGAATGGGTGGAGCTCAGGTTGCAGCTGTAAATGATATTACCTCTGGATATTGGAATCCTGCCGGATTGGCTTTTATTGATTATCCTCAGGTAGCCCTTATGCACGAAGAACACTTCGGGGATTTAGTAAACTATAACTATGGTGCAGTTGCAATTCCTTTCGGAACAGATATGAGTTTTTCAATAAGTGCAATAAGAGTAGCAGTTGATGGAATTCCTGATACCCGAGCAGCTCTTTACGATGCAAATAACGATGGAATTTTAGATATTCTTAGTGATAGATTAGATTACTCAAAAATTACTGAATTCAGTAATGCTGATTGGGCGTTCTATTTTACCTTTGCAAAGCGACAATCGGATAATTTTTATTGGGGTGCAAATGTAAAAGTTCTTAATCGCAACATAGCCGAATATTCTGCCTTGGGTATAGGATTCGATTTAGGTGCTATCTATATGCCATTTGAGAATTTTTCTTTTGGTGCAAATTTACAAGATATAACAACAACATTAGTATCCTGGAATACAGGAATTAATGAATTAATATCTCCGACCGTTAAAGTTGGTGCAGCATATAAAATTAATATATTTGGTTTTCATATTACTCCTGCATTCGATTGCGATGTCCGATTTGAAAATCGTAGGTTTGCTTCAAATATGAATATTGGTTTTGTGAGTTTTGATTTTCATTCTGGATTGGAATTTAATTATAAAAATATTGTTTATGTCCGAGGTGGCTATAATGATGTTAAGCAATTTTCGATTGGGACTGGAATAAAATTACCAAAATTGAATATTGATTATTCATACGCACAATTTAACGCTTCAAGTTATGATGCTTTACCGCCTTCACATAGAATATCATTAATATTTACACTTGAAGAACCGAAACATCAGAGAGATGTTAAATATTAAAAATTTGTTGGTTTAAAATATTTAAATTATATTTGTGGGAGAGTCTTTCTCCCTTTTTTATTTTTTGGTAATAGAATTATATGATAAGAAACATTTTCGTTATTTTAATTTTATTTTTAATCTATTCTTGTACAACAACAATCCAAGAATCAGAAGAATTAACAGATTTTCCTACGACTTATCCTATGACTTCGAAAACCGCAAATTCATTAACATCCAACCTAAAAATGAGTGTACCAGAGGGTTGGTTTGCAACGGAGGATAATGAATTTAATCGTGTGGACTTATGGTTAGTACGTGATGATTACAGTGCTTCAATTAATCTTATCCCAATTAATTTAGACGAGAAGTTATCTTTTGAAATTAAAAATTATGATTTGAAATTCATCCTGGATATTTCAAAAATTATGAGGAAGAATAATCTAGCAAATAATTTTAATCTAATAGGAAAGGACGAGTTCTTTAAAATTAACAATAGGGATTTTGTGGCTTACCAATATACAGATAGTAAAGGAATCAAAGCAAGGGTTGTAATATTTAATTATGCTGGAAGTTTTTATGAGCTTTCCGCTATTTCATCAGTTGACATTGGTAAGACAAAAGTTGACTTGAAAGAATTGTTTACTGTTCAAAATTCAATTCTTTCGACAATTAGATAATAATTTTCATATTTAAAAAGAATTTAGGAGAATTTATGAGTAGAGAGATGGTTTTAGAAAAGATTAATCAAGCTGTTCAGGTTTTAAATGAAAAGGGAATTGATATGTGGATAACATTTGTTCGTGAGATGGGTATAATTCCAGATCCAATGAAAGATTTTATTATTGGAACAAATTGTACTTGGCAATCTGCATTTATTATTACTAGAACTGGCGATACCTATGCGATTGTTGGTTCTTTAGAAGTACCAAATATGAAGGTTGTCGGTACTTACAAAAATGTTATTGGATATTTGAAATCAATAAAAGAAAATTTAATTGAAGTAATTGACAAGCATAATCCTGAAAAAATTGCGATAAATTTTTCACGTAATTCAGCTTTATCTGATGGATTGACATATGGTATGTATTTGGAACTGACTAATCATCTTAAAAGTACTGATTATATTGAAAAACTTGTTTCGTCGGAAGAAATTATTGCAGCATTGCGTGGTAGAAAGTCACCAATGGAAATATCATTATTAAGAGAAGCAGTTTCAGAAACGATAAAAATATTTGAAGAGGTAGGACGTTTTATGAGGCCAGGATTAACAGAAAAGCAAGTCGCTGCATATATGCAAAATGTTACAAAGCAAAAAGGTTTTGGATTGTCGTGGGAAAGGGAATACTGTCCATCAGTATTTACAGGTCCGGACACTGCTGGTGCTCACTCAGGACCAACAGACAGAGAAATCAGAAATGGTCATGTGTTAAATATTGATTTCGGGATAAAATTTAGAGGATATTGTTCTGATTTACAAAGGACTTGGTATATTTTAAGAGAGAAAGAAGATGTTCCACCCGAACAAGTTGTTAGAGGTTTTAATGTAATTAAGGAAGCTATTCAATTAGCAGCTAAGGAATTAAAACCGGGTAAACTCGGATGGGAAATAGACGACATCGCAAGACAATATATTGTACGTAGTGGATATGAAGAGTATCCGCATGCATTGGGACATCAAATCGGACGAGTTGCTCATGATGGTGGTGGAGCTTTACTTGCACCTAAGTGGGAAAGATATGGGAACTTACCTTTTATTCCAATTGAAGAGGGACAAGTATTTACACTTGAGCCTCGTTTAACAATTAAAGATTATGGTATTGCAACAATTGAAGAAGAAGTTATAGTTACGAAAGATGGATGCGAATTTATATCACCATTACAAACAGAAATATTTTTAATTAAAAGCGAATAGTTTAGAAATTAACAACCCTACAGAGAAATGTAGGGTTGTTTTTATTATAGAATATATTTGCTCAAATCTCTATTCTTAACGATTGAATCCAATTTCTCCCTTACCAAATCAACAGTGATCTCAATTTTCGATTTTGTTATTTTATCAGGGATATCGAATAGAATATCTTCGAGAACAGTTGTAAGAATTGTATGAAGTCTTCTTGCACCAATATTTTCCACTTGTTCATTAACTACGGTAGCAATTCTAGCTATTTCTCTTGTTGCTTCTTCTGTGAAGGTTATGGACACATCTTCAGACTGAAGTAAAGCAGTATATTGTTTTAATAGAGCATTTTCTGGAAGAGTTAGAATTTTTATAAAGTCTTCTTCTGTTAAGCTTTTCAATTCAACACGAATTGGAAATCGTCCTTGCATCTCAGGTATAAGATCTGAAGGTTTTGAAACGTGAAATGCACCTGAAGCAATAAAAAGAATATGGTCAGTATGGACAACACCATATTTGGTATTTACTGATGTACCCTCAACTATAGGTAACAAATCTCTTTGTACTCCTTCTCTTGATACGTCGGGACCATGTGAAGATTTACTACCTCCTGCAATTTTATCAATTTCGTCAATAAAGACTATCCCAGAATCCTCGACAATTTTGATTGCTTCTTGTTTAACAGCTTCCATATCAATCAGTTTTTGTGCTTCTTCCTGAATTAATATAGCTCGTGCTTCTTTTATAGTGGTTTTCCTTTTTTTTCTCTTTTTCGGTATCATTTGGTTCATCATTTCTTGAATATTGATTCCCATCCCACCCAAATCATCAGCACCAAAAGGACCCATTACCTGCACACCAACACTATTAACAAGTGTATCAAATTCGACTAATTTATCATCCAACTCGCCCTTTCTCAATTTTTCCATCATCCATTCACGTGTTTTAAGATTTTGTAATTTTTCACTTTCTTCTGCTTCGGGTTCATTAGGTTTTACTGGTCTTTTCATCGGGGGAATGAGGAGGTCTAATATTTTTTCTTCTGCAATAGTTCTTGCTTTTTCCTGTACTTCTTCTGTCCTTTTCTCGCGAATAAGATTTACTGCTAAATCAGTTAAATCCCTTATCATTGATTCTACATCTCTTCCAACATAACCAACTTCAGTATATTTCGAAGCTTCTACCTTAATAAAAGGAGCGCCAGATAAATTTGCGAGGCGTCGGGATATCTCAGTTTTTCCAACACCAGTAGGACCAATTAAAATTATATTATTCGGCATTATCTCTTCACGAATATCCTCCTTTACGTGCTGTCTTCTCCACCTATTCCTAAGGGCGATAGCAACTGCTCTTTTTGCATCGTGTTGACCAATAATATATTTATCCAATTCTGCAACTATTTTTGTCGGGGTCAATTCTTCCATTGTTTGATTTTTCATCTTATTTTCTTTTCCTAAAAATTTGTTCAATTAATTAATTTGTTCGATTGTAATATGTGAATTTGTAAACACACAAATTTCCGCTGCTGTTTTTAGCGATTCTTCGACGATTTCACTTGAGGATAGTTTTGAATATTTTTTTAACATTTTCGCTGCTGCCAAGGCATACATACCTCCCGAACCGATAGCAACAATTTTATCGTCAGGTTCGATTACATCTCCCGTTCCAGATACAATAAAAGCATTTTCATTCGTTAAGACGGCGAGCAATGCTTCCAACCTTCTTAAATATTTATCTGTACGCCAGTCCTTCGCTAATTCTACAACTGCTCTTTCAACATTGCCTCTATATTGTTCTAGTTTTTCTTCGAATCTTGTTAATAATGTAAAAGCATCTGCGGCAGAACCAGCAAAACCGCAAAGCACTTTATCGTTATACAATTTTCTAATCTTAATAGAATTATGTTTAACAACAGTGTTATTCATTGTTACTTGTCCATCACCACCAATGGCTGCTTTACCATTTTGTATAATACCAAGTATTGTTGTTGAGCGAATTTTATTTTTCAATTTTGCCTCCTATTTTTAATATTATGGAATATTTGGGTCATCTAATTTCCAATCGTAATACCACCTGTAAAATGGTGAGATGTGAGGGGTGGCAAGAGTTCTACCACCAAATCCAAAATATCTATAAACCAACATTTGATGATTAATTAAAATTAAGTTAGATAATAAATTCCTATCTATTTGCACACCATGTTTTTTTGCTAATTCAATTGTTTTAGAAGAAGCAATTTTATTGAATTCTTCCAATTTAAGATTTCTTTGAAGATTTTGTTCAACCTCTTCAAATGGAAGAGGACTTTCTGTAGTTGCTCTATTCTTATTTATTAATTGAAAAATCGAATATCCATCTTCCAATTGAATTGGTCCATATATATCACCAATTTCT
Organism: Ignavibacteriales bacterium; assembly: GCA_016929735.1. Lineage (GTDB taxonomy): Bacteria > Bacteroidota > Ignavibacteria > Ignavibacteriales > Melioribacteraceae > JAFGPR01. The sequence continues at coordinate 9,029 of JAFGID010000064.1, forward strand.
AATTCACCAGCAATTTTGCCAATGTCTCCATAGCTACTCGTTGGGAAGAATCCGAATTCACCATTATTATTTTTTACCCAAATTCTTTTAGTATATTTTATAGCTAATGCTCTGAAGTCAGCACCTGAGTCTAATTGAGTTAAAATGTTTTCAATCGTTTCAAGACTATCACAAAGTATTTCGATAATATTTACAAGAGTAGGATATGCTACATCCTTTGAGTGCTCATCGTAATATTCTTTTACATAATCTGAATTAATATAAACAGAATTCAGCATATCAACTTTAAAAAGATTAGACAAATAATTATCCCGCCAAAGTTCAACTTCTGCTTTTACTGCAGGTGAATACTGAAGTCCTCTCCTAATCGCTTCACGATAAAATACTTCCAATTCGATAAATCTTTTCACCCGTTCATTAAGTTGTTGACGAATAATATCAGGATTTGAATAGTTAGTATAAAAACCCTCAAAAGCCAAGTCTCGTAAAAATTCTTTTAATGTGATTGGTTCAGCTTCAAATATTACAAAAATTAGTTTTAGAGAATCTTCACCAAATGATCTTTCAATCTTGTAAAAGTCTTCTGCTAACATTTCAATTTTTGAACCTTCCTGAACATTTAACTCGGTCCTTCGATTATTTAGTGTGTTAATAATTTTATCAGATAAAGTCCAAAACAGATATCCATCTGTGTTAATAGTTAAATTTTTAAAAATCTCATTATGAAATTCTTTGTATCTTCTGCTGATAGCGCGACTTTCAACAATAGTCTTTAACTTTTGTTGACGAGCTTGATAATCATTATTGTCGATAGGTAAATTATCTTCTTTCGAAACTAATCTAAAAATCAACCATCCATTGTCTGTTTCGATAGGTTTTGAAAATTCACCTATTTTTAGTTTGAAAATGCTATCTTCGATTTCTTCCAACGCAGAACCGAAAGTAACTTTAATAGGAGAAATTTGAGATTCCTTTTCAGAACGAAGATTCAAAATTGAATCAAACGAGGTCTTGTACTTAAGACTATTGTAAATGTTATTGATTTCTTGTTCGTTAATTGAATGAATAAAATTAACATTGTAAACAATATTGCTTTTAAGCATAGCGGTATTTAAATCATCTAATTCAGGTTTTCCTTTTTGAACTATTTCTAATTTATATAACTCATCCCTAACCAGCATTTTCTCCATTACTTTAAAAGTGTGAGTCATAACTACATTATTATCATAACCAGTGTTTTCTGCCTCAAGCGCCCAAAGTTTTTCTGCAATTAGAGTATATAAAATTCGATTTTTCTGTTCTTCTGGAGTTACTTTTACATTTCTAATTTGTGGTGATAATTCAAATCGTTGCTGAAATTCCTGCTGTGTAATTGTCCTATCACCTACCCAAGCGACAATTGGATTATCAGGTTGTGATACCACAAAATTATTAATTATCATAAAAATTAAAAATATCTTTTTCATAGTCTTTGTAAAACTTTTTTAAATGTAAGTTTCAAATATAAAAATGTTGAGCTCAAATTGAAAGGTAATAAAAGATAATCAAGTCTGTCTAAATGTTTTTTCTAAATCTTGCAATAGGAATTTTTAATTGTTCTCTATATTTCGTAACAGTACGTCTTGCAATGTGAATCCCTCTTGCTTGAAGAATTTCTGCAATTTTATCGTCACTGTAAGGAGATTTAGCCGGTTCATTTTTTATAATATCTTTAATAAGCTCTTTGATTTTTGTATTGCTTATATCATCTCCACTGTCGGTTGTTAATCCCTCACTAAAGAAATATTTCAATTCGTGAATCCCAACGGAACTTTGCACATATTTATTATTTACAGCACGACTAATTGTTGAAATATCCATACCAATTTCATCAGCAATATCTTTGTAAATCATTGGTTTTAGTGCTTTTGGTCCATCAATAAAAAATTGGAATTGTCTTTCAAAAATTGACCGCATAATTTTTAATAAAGTATCGCGACGTTGATTGATTGCCTCAATGAACCACCTTGCGGATTCAAATTTCTCTCTAAGGAATTTATGTGTTTCTTTCAAACTTGGTGCAATTTTTTTCTTATGCTTGTTTTGTTCTATCATCTCAAGGTAAGATTCGTTGATGGTAAGTGATGGTAAATTTTTATCATTCAAAGTTATAATATATTCCTTTTCCAATTTTTCAATGATAAAATCTGGAGTAATCTGGTTAGCTTCTTCAGATGAGATGTTTCCTTCTCCAGGTTTGGGATTTAATTTTTGAATCAGTTCAAGTGTCTTTTTCAATGTTTCTTCAGTTAGCTCTAGCTCCTTCGTTATGTTCGAGTATTTTTTATTTACAAAATCGTTATAATAATTCGTTATTATTTTTTCTGCGAGGAATGAATAATATTCATCATAATTACAATTTTTTAATTGCACTAATAGACATTCCTGTAAATTACGTGAGGCATTTCCAATCGGTTCCAATAATTGAATTTGCTTTATAATCTTTTCAACTTGCGTTTCAGTAAAGTTTAGATTTTGTGAAAAATTAATTCTTTGTGTAAATTCATTTAAATCTTCAACAAAGTATCCCCCCTCATCGAGCGATTCGATTATTAGCTCACCAATGAGCAATTCATCATCAGTCAAATCGAGCATGTGTAGTTGGTCAATTAAATTTTCTTTAAGCGAAGATTTATACTTTGCGATAGGAGTAAAATTTTCTAAATCGGGATTCCTATTTGATTTTATAAATTCATATTCAAAATCATTCATATAATCTTCGTAATCAAAATCATCTGCCTTCGAGGATTTATCTTCTTCAAATTCACTTTTTAATTCTTCTTCTGCTCTACTTTCATAATCTTCATTTGTATCTTGTGCGGAATCTTTTTGTTCTTCTAAAAGAGGATTTAATTCAATCTCTTCCTGAATTTTCTCCTCGAGTGAAAGATTATTCATTAGTAGTAATTGCTGATACTGAATTTGTTGTGGAGTTAATCTTTGTTCTTGCGTTATTTTTTGTTTTATACCTAGCATAATTTATTCAGTATATTTTCTTAGTTTAGTATAAAAATCTTTTCCAAAAGCTCTGATAATTGCATCCTTGCAAAAGTTAAAAATAGTTGTATTAGTTTTTTCCCCATTTTCTAGTGCCGATGAACATTGATGATATTCTTCATATTTTAGAACAGGCCCACCAAAATAATTCAGTCGAATCGGGAAGAGATGGCAGGATAAAGGTTTATAAAAGTCCGACTCACCATTTTGATAACTCTTTTCAATTGAACATTTAGCTATATCATTTTCATAATATACAAAGACACAATCCTGTTTATTTAGACTTTTTGTCATAAGGGTTTTGCTTTTTTCTTCCCAGAAGCCATCTTTTTCTATTTCAGTAATGCTTTCTTTGGGTAAATATTTTTTAATATAATCAATATTTTTTTCTATTAAAAATATTTCCTCCCTTATAAGTGGTGCACCAAAATCACTTTTCATTGTACAACATCCACCTTTGCATTTGTTTAGGTCGCAATGAAATTTAATCGAGCAAATCTTGGGGTCAACCATAAAGTCATCAATAAAAATTATATTTTCAAATTCTCTGTTCATTTTTAAATATATAAAAATCTTTTGTGTAAAATGTAAAAATAAATTGTTATTTGCAAATTTTTTTAAGATGAACTTTTTAAAAATGGCTTGATTATTAGATTTGAATTATGAATATATTTACATAGCAAATATATTTTTTTAATAAAAGAGGAATGTTATGAAGTTCAAACTTATACTTGTACTTTTTATTGTGATATATTCATTTGTATATTCACAGGCAATCTTAACAAATGATAAGGATACATTTGTTAAAGAAAAAAAGATTCTACTTGCTCAAGAAGATATTGTTTTAGTCCCTACGCAATTAAAAGCAAAAATTTTTGGTTCTTCGCTGATTTTAAAAATAAGCGAGAAAAATTATTTGAGAGGAATTGGCAAATTATCAGAATCGGAAAGAAGGACGGATGTTGTTGTATATTTCAAGGAAGAACCTACAAATTCTGAAATATCTGAACTTGAAGCTTTGGGGTTGCGATGTTATACCGAATTATGGACACCTCCACTTCCAAATCATCCTTATGGCTACATACTTGCCAGTATGCCCAATGACAGACTAACAGATGTATTGTTTCTACAAAATGTTAAGGGGCTTGCAACTTCAGAACATCAAAATTACCCAGAAAATAACGAAGGAACAAGGAAGATTAAAGCTGATTCATTATGGCTTTCGGGTTATACAGGGACGGGTGTTAAAGTAGCTGTTTTAGACTCAGGA
>JAFGID010000065.1 GCA_016929735.1 Ignavibacteriales bacterium
GGATATATTGGAATAAGAATTACAGAAGTAGATGCAGCAACAGCGAGAGCTGTTGGACTTGATAAGCCAAAAGGTGTTATGGTTCAGGAAGTAATGAAAGATGGTGCTGCTTCAGCAGAAGATATTAAATCAGGAGATATTATATTAAAGATAGATGGAAAGGAAGTTAATCGTGCGAGTGAATTGCAAAGTTATGTTGCAAGACACAAAGCAGGAGATAGATTAAATCTGACCATATTTAGAAATGGAAAGCATATTGACAGAAGTATTATCTTAAAAGCACGAGAAGAAGAAAAAAATATTACATCTGTTGAAAACAATAAAAGTACTAAAAAGGAAGAAACGAAGACAACCACATTAACAATTGAGAGTATTGGATTAACAGTAAATAATTTAACAAGTAAAGAATTAGAAAAATTTGAAATAGAGTATGGAATTTCTATTACTGATGTTAAATTATACAGCAAGGCACATAAACAAAATATTGGGAAGGGGTTTGTTATTTTAGAAGTAAATAGCGAACCTATAAATAATATCGAACAATTTAATGATTTAATCGAAGACAATAAAGGTAATGCTATTCTTCTTAAGGTTAGAGATACTGTTGGCAATATTTTGTTGATAGGGCTAGAAATTCCAAATTAAATTTTAATATGTATTATTTAAATGAGGCGTCTGAATTTTCAGACGCTTTTTTTATATTTAAATGTCAAAATTAATAATATTACTTTATGCAAGTCAAAACTTTTATTTTTAATCCATTCAGCGTTAATACTTATCTGATTTGGAATGATAATTCAAAAGATGCCATCGTAATTGATCCTGGTTGTTTTAATGAATTTGAGGAAGAAGAATTATTCAGTTATATAAAGAAAATAAAATTAAATATAAAATATCTTTTTAATACCCATTGTCACATTGACCACATTTTGGGCAATGCTTTTATGTTAGAAAAATATAAACCAAAATTTTACATTGGTAAAGAAGATGAATTCTTATTAGATGGTGCAAATGAACAGGCAGAAAGATTCGGAATGAGAATTAAACTCATTAATTACGAAAGGAATTATTTTAATGAGAATGAGGATATCGAATTAGGAAATATAAGAATTAGACCAATTCATACCCCGGGACATTCACCCGGTAGCTATAGTTTTTATATTCATTCTCAAAAGGTATGCTTTACAGGTGATGTACTTTTTGGTGAAGGAATTGGAAGGACAGATTTATGGGGGGGTAGTTTTGAAACACTTAAAAAAGCAATTGTTGAGAAATTATTCGCTCTTCCAAATGAAACAGATATTTATCCAGGACACGCCGAAATAACAACAATTGGTTATGAAAAAAGATACAATGAATTTCTAAAATAATTATGAGAATACTATGAAAATTAAAATTTATATTTTATTACTTTTATCTTATCAGATATTTCCTCAGATAAATTTGAAATATCAAGATAATAAAAGTCCAACTTATGAGGAAACAATTGAGTATTATCAATATCTTGATGAAAAATTTGAAACAGCAAGATTATTTGAATGCGGATTGACTGATATCGGAAAACCTTTGCATTTATTTGTCATTTCTTCTGACAAAGATTTCAATCCACTTACATTAAAAGAAAAAAATAAGAGAATAATTCTGGTAAACAATGGAATTCATGCTGGTGAAACTTGTGGGATTGATGCCTCGCTTCAATTAGCAAATGATTTGTTGTTTGAAATTTTGGACAAAGATTTATTGGATAATGTTGTAGTCTGTATAATCCCGATTTATAATGTTGGTGGATATTTAAATAGAAGCAGTTATGGACGAGTTAATCAAAATGGACCAGAGAAATATGGATTCAGAGCAAATGGGAAAAATATAAATTTAAATCGTGATTTCACAAAATGCGATGCTGAAAACTCAAAATCGTTTACGAAAATATTTCACGAATGGAAACCTGACATTTTTATTGATACCCACACATCCGATGGGGCTGATTATTCATATACGATGACTTTAATTCCAAATCATTTTTTGCGTATGTCTGAACCGCTGGGTACTTTTTTAAAAGATAAAATGCTATCCGATTTATACAAAAAAATGGAAGATAAAAATTGTGAGATGATTCCATATGTTATGCCATTTAAACAATTTCCTGAAGATGGCATTCGTGCAAGTTTTGCTGGTCCAAGATTTTCAAGTAGTTATGCCGGATTATTTAATACAATTGGATTTATGACTGAAGCGCATATGTTTAAAACTTATGAGGAAAGAGTAGAAGCAACTTATGCTTTTATTTTATCGGTTATTGAATTTACAAATAATAATTATTTGAAAATCGGAGAATTGAAAAATCAAGCAGATGAAAATCTCAAAAAGCAAAACGAATTTATTATGCTTTATGATAGAGATACAACAAATTATGATTTAATAAAATTCAAAGGATATAAAGTAAAGTTTAAGACAAGTAATGTTACAGGACGGCAACTGTTTTATTACGACAAGAACTCACCTTACAAAAGAGAAATTAAATATTACAATTATTACAAGGAAATATTTTCAATTAACAAACCGGAATACTACATTATTCCACAAGCATGGAAAGAGGTAATTGAGTTGTTAAATTTAAATGATATTGAAATGAAACAATTATCATCAGATGTAGAATTGAAGGTTGAAGTTTATTATATTCATGATTTGAAAACAAGTAGACGGCAGACGGATTTCCATTTGTATCACGAAGATTTTAATATAGAAATTGATACTCAGGAAATCCAATTTTATAAAGGTGATTATCTAATTCCGACAAATCAGATTGGAAACAAGTATATTGTTGAAATGCTTGAGCCAAAAGGTGAAGATTCATTTTTCAGGTGGAATTTCTTTGACTCGATTTTACAAAGACACGAATATTTTGAGCCTTATGTATTTGATGAAATAGCAGAAGAGATATTAAATTCAAATGAAAAATTGAATGAAGAATTTCAAGAAAAAAAGAAAAACGATATAGATTTTTCAAAAAATATTTATGCTCAATATGATTTTATATATCGTAATTCACCTCATTATGAAAAAGAATATCAGAGGTATCCTGTTTATAGGATAAATGAAAAAATAAATTTGCCGGTTGAGTAAGATGCTACTAAAATTTGGAAATAATTCAATTCGTAATTATCAGGATTCTGATGCCCATTCTCTCGCAAAATATGCAAACAATAAAAAGATTGCTGATAATTTAAGAGATGCTTTTCCATATCCATATAATTTGGGACATGCAATTCAATGGCTTAATATAGTAAAAGAAGATAAAATTCCTACTCATTTTGCTATTGCTGACGAGAATGGGTTAATTGGTGGTATAGGTATAATTCTACAAGATGATGTCCATCGATTAAATGCAGAAATAGGTTACTGGCTCGGCGAACCTTTTTGGGGCAAGGGAATTATGTCTGAAGCAATAAAAATATTTTCTGATTGTGTATTTGAGGAATTCAAATTAATCCGATTATTTGCAAGAGTATTTGAAAGTAATAAATCCTCAATACGAGTTTTAGAAAAAGCAGGTTATAAATTAGAAGCAAAATTTGAAAAGAGCATTATTAAGAATAATATTATTCAGAATGAATATATTTATTCTAAAATAAAATAAGAGTGTTTTGCAAAAATATAGTATTAAATATGTTTTGTTAAAATATCTAATTGAATTTTTCATCTGAGATTACTATTTTAAGTTATAAAAATAAATATTATGAGGTGAATTTATGAAGCATTACATTATATTTATTTGCTTCTCATTATTACTTTTCTCTTGTGATGATGAACTTGTAATTGATACTACCAAAGATACTTTCTCAGATCCCTTAGCTGATATTACTGCATTAGGTAATTATATTTATACTACAAATTATGACTTATCATATAATTCGGGTTCACAAATAGATTTGCTCAGATTTACTATTGATGGAATATTAGATAATCAATTTGATCTAAGAATGAATGGACAGGGCTATATTGCTATTACAAATGATGGTAGTAATATTTATTTATTTTCGCGCAACACAAATTTAATAGTCAAAGTTACGCCGACAGGTGAAAAGATTTATTTAAAGCAACAAAAATTAGAAACAAATTGGAGTGCAGCAGGAATTTGTTATTTAACAGATAGAGATTCATTATTATTTATGTATCAAAATTTAAGAACTCCAGCACAATATAGAATTAAAATCACCGACAAGAATAATCCTGACTATGTTGGTACTGATATTATGAAAACATTTAATGAATTTTCGGGAGATGAAGGGACTATATTTTCGGTTGATTATAGTAATAGCAATTTCTATTTTCTTGGTATTGATACGACCAATTCAATAAGTCTAAAAATTACAGATAATAACTTTTATCAACTTTCTTTCGAAACTATTTCAGATAGCACAATAATGGGAATGTGCGTAAGAAATGGTGATGTCTATTTCAGTCATAATGATAGAAGAATAATTAAAAAATAAATCGGAGTATTAAATGGGAAAAATATTTTTTATAATTTTATTTTTATACGTTAATAGTATTTTTGGGCAAGAGAACACTAAACACGAAATTGATATTTTTCTTGAAGAATGTGTTAATGAAAACCAAACGATGAGTGGCTCAGCATACTGCTATTCTGAAGCTCAAATAAAATGGGATTATGAACTAAATAGAGTTTACAAAGAACTTAAAGTTAAGCTTAATTCTGAGCAAAAAGAAATCTTAAAAAATGCTCAACTAAAATGGATTGCATTTAGAGATGTAGAATTTGAATTGTTAGAAACTGTTTATTCTTCTTTGCTCGGTACTATCTATTTAGCAGATTTAGCTTTTTATAAAATGGAAATAGTAAAGAAACGTGTATTAGAATTAGAGAATTATTTATATACTTTAGAAAATTATTAAAGGTATTATTAAGAAAAATGTTAAACAAAAAATTTGTATTAAATTTATTTACTATCGTTGTATGCTTACTATTATTTGTTAGATGTGGTTCTTCAATCGAAAGCATAAATTATTCTGAAATAGAAGACTATAATCATTTACCTGAAGATGATAAGGATTTATGGTTTAAAAGTGATCACGAAAATTCAGTATTGAAAAAATCAGGGTTGGTTTACAATGACCAAGATTTAAGAGAATATATTAATGAGATAGGTTTTAAGCTGATTCCTGATGAATTAAAAAAATCAATTGTTCCTTTCAAATTTGAAGTTATTTACGATCCCGAGTTGAATGCATTTGCACTGCCGAATGGAACGATTTATATCCATTTAGGAATGCTTGCAAAGTTGGAAGATGAAAGTCAACTTGCTTTTATTCTTGCTCATGAACTTGTTCATGTAATAAAAAGACACACTGCTCATGCTTTCTCTACAATTAGTAATACAAGTGCAATGTTGCAAATTTTCAGTGTTGCTACAGTTCTTGGATTTTCTACAATGCAAAGCAATTGGGCAGGTTTTTGGAATAGTTTAGCACAAACTGGTCTCGTTCTTTCTGCTTACGCTTCTGTTAATGGATTTGGACGAACTATGGAAAAGGAAGCAGATATTACTGCATTAAAATATATGTTAGATAATTATTATGATTTGAATGGTGCAGTACGAGTGATGGAAATATTATTGGAGAAATACGATGATCCTAGTGCCATCGTAGTTTTCTTTTATGGTAACCATCCATTGTTGAAGGAACGAATCGAATACCTAAAAAATGAAATTAATAAAATGAATAATCAATATTCATTACCCGATACTCTAATTAAAAATAAAGAAAAATATATTTCAAGTACAAATTTCTTAAAAGAGAAAATAATTGAATTATGGATTAGAAACGGAAAATATAGGGATGCTCTCGAAGATTCGAAAAAATATTCGGAAATGTTTCCTGAAAATCCAGAAATAAAATATTGGACTGGTGAAGCAATAAGACTTTCAACAGATAATCCAGATTCAATTCAAATTGCTGAAGATTTATATTTATCTGCAATAAGTTTAAAATTCGATTATGCTGAACCGAATAAAGGTATTGCTTTAATATACGAAGAGCGTAATGATTTTGAAATGGCAATTGAATATTATGGTAAATATGTTGAATTAGCTCCGAATTCCTCGGATAGACGATATATATTAAATAAAATTGATGAATTAAAAGAACAAATAGTAAAGTAAAAAAATAAATAATTAAGTCCAAAGGTATTATAAATGAAATTAAAGTTATTGATAGTAATAACTATTGTAATAATTTGTTCTTGCACCTTAACAGTTAGAATGGATAAAGATTTTGAACAAGAAAGAAACAAAATAAATAAAATAACTGTACTTCCACCAAGATTTGAATTTTTTGAGAGAGGAGCAACATTGAACGAAAGCAAACCCGAGTATCTTCCTCAAATAAATGAATACATTGTTGATGCAATAAATTATTCGCTTTCATCTGCAAACTTTAATGTTGTTCCAAATGATATTAGTGATGAAGTATTAGAGCAAAATCAAGAGATGGCTTTGATATTATCTCGTTCTTATGATGAATATCTAAAATTATTAGATAAGATTGATGACAGCGATAAAAACAATTTAAGTCTGTCACTCAATCCTGACATCGGAATCTTTGCAGATTATACTGATGCAGAACATTTGGTTTTTGTTGTTGGAAGCGGGTATATTAGTTCTGAAGGGGCTAAAGTAAAAGATGTTGGTTTATCCTGTTTGAGTGGATTATTATTTGGTACTGGTCAGCATTCTCAATGGTCAGGTATGCATTTGTTCATTGCAGTTGTAAATGCAAATAGTTCTAAAATAATTTGGTTTAATAAAAATACAAGGGGTGCATCTGATTATGACCCTCTGAATCCTAATGATGTATTAGATTTATGCCGATGGTTATTAAAAGAAGGGATGACTGGTAATCCTTAGAAAAAAGATTTGATGTCTGTTAATTGAGCAATATTTAATAATTTCTCTTCACTATTACTCATATTTTTTAATATGAAATTATTGTTTTTGAATTCATCTCCACCAATAATTACAACATATTTTGCACCTAAACGATTAGCTTCTCTCATTTGAGCTTTCACACTTCTGTCAAGATAATCAATCTCAGTTGTAATTTGCTGTATTCTTAGTTGATTGCTTAGCTCGTATACTTTTGGTAATAATTCTTTTTCTAATCTTATAATATAAATATCAATTTTATTAGGTTGAATATCCATTACTTCTTCATTTTCACAAGCGAGCAGAATTCTTTCAATACCAGCAGCAAAACCAACGCCAGGAGTTGGAACGCCTCCTAATTGTTCTATCAATAAATCATATCTTCCACCACCACATAATGCACTTTGTGAACCAATACTACCGCTCACAATCTCAAAAGTTGTGTGCGTATAATAATCTAATCCGCGAACAAGTCTTGGCTCAATTTCGTAAGGTATTCTTAGATTAGTTAGAATACTTCTTACCTGTTCAAAATGCGAAAGGCTATTTTCATCTAATTGTTCAATTAGAAGGGGTGCATCTTTCATTATTTGTATATCTTTTTCATCCTTGCTATCAAAAATTCTGAGTATATTTGTTGTAAATCTTTTCTTACTATCGTCAGAAAGTTGCTCATAATATTTTTTCAAATAATCTGACAATATTAATTTATATTTTTCTCTTGATTCAGGTATACCTAAAGAATTTATTTTAATAGATAATTTTTTTAATCCCAATTGGTCTAATATTTCATAAGCAATTATTATCATCTCAGCATCAAGTGCAGGATTAGTGCTTCCAATCGCTTCAACTCCGACTTGATGAAATTGTCTCAATCTCCCAGCTTGTGGTCTTTCCTGCCTAAACATTGGTGAAATGTAAAACAATTTATTCAATGCTTGTTTTTTTCCAAGAGAATGTTCGATAAATGCACGTACAACTGAAGCCGTCATTTCGGGTTTGAGTGTTACACTAACTTCACTTCTGTCATTAAAGGTGTACATTTCTTTACTGACTATATCAGTTGCTTCGCCAATACCTCTTGAAAAGAGAGTAGTTTCTTCAAAAATTGGTGTCCTAATTTCTTGATAATTATAAAATGACATTTTTTCTCTGACTAAATTTTCAAAGAATAGCCATTTATGAATTTCGTCGGGGAGTATATCCTTTGTTCCGGTAATTGCTTTTATCATATTATATTAATTATGATGTAAGATAATTTTTACCACTCTAAATCAAGATAATTTTCTTCTTCTTTTTTAAATATCTTATGTATTTCTTCGGAAGTCTTAGCGTGTAATAGTAAATCCCTAAATTCTTCCTTATTCATCATTCGTGAAATTCTACTTAATAATTTTATATGGGGTCCAACGAGGTTTTCTTTACATGCGAGTAAAAAAAATAGGTTGCAAGGTTTGTTGTCAAGAGCTTCAAAATTTACTGGTTCAGATGTCTTTCCAAAAGCAGCAACAATTTCAGTAATTGCATTAGTCTTACAATGAGGAATAGCAAAACCTTTACCTATACCAGTTGACATAATACTTTCTCTGTATTTAATTGCTTCAATTAATTCATTCAAATTTTTTACTCGCCCATCATTCCTAAATAAATTTGCTAATTCTGTTATTATTTCTTTTTTATTTTTTGATTTTAGTTCAACAATTATATGTTCCTTTTTTAAAATATCTGATAATTTCATATTATAATTTTTATATTATAAAAATTTTGCTTACAAACTTAAGCAAAACAATTTATTCAAACAATTAAGTTTTTGTTAAATTGAAAAAATTATTTAAATACAAGTAAAATTTTAATAAAAAATTTTAGATTTCACTTGTTTTAACTTTTTATAAGTTTTAATTTTATAATATAAGTAAAATAAAATTAGAGGTTTTAAGGTGGATATCCAAAACAAAACAGTAATGGTGTTTGGTGGTTGGGGATTAGTGGGAAATGCAGTAGTTCATAAACTTATTCCCGAGAAACCGAAGCAGGTTATAGTAACTTCTTTGCGTCAATCGGAAGCTGAAGGGTATATTGAACAACTTAAGAAAGAATTTCCAAATTTACCGAATGATTATTTTATTCCTTGGTGGGGAAATATTTTTGTTCGAAACGATTTTAAAGATATGAATCGTTTTGATATTCTGGCAAATCCTGAAAAACGAAAAATTCTAATGGATGATATTATGGATGAACTTACAGAGAATGTCTTGAAGAATTCTTCAATATATCAGGTCATTATGAAACACAAACCAGATATTCTTGTGGATTGTGTTAATTCTGCTACTGGAATTGCATACCAGGATGTTTACACAGTTGTCCGAAATATTAGAAACTTGATTTCAAAAAAACCTCCAGTCGAAACCCTGATTGAGGAAACTGAAAAAATGATTTGTACAATTTATATCCCTCAATTAATAAGACATATTCAAATTATGTATGCATCTATGAATGCAGCAAATACAAAAATTTATGTTAAGATTGGAACAAGTGGAACAGGTGGAATGGGTTTAAATATTCCTTACACTCATAGCGAAGAGAAACCATCAAGAGTGCTATTGAGTAAATCTTCTGTTGCAGGTGCCCATACGATGTTGCTGTTTTTAATGGGTAGAACACCAGAAGGAGCAATAACAAAAGAGATTAAACCAACAGCTGCAATCGCATGGAAAAGAATTGGATTTGGCGAAATTTCTAAAGCTGGAAAAGTAATTGAACTGGTTGATGTGGATTTAAAGGATGCTGTAAAATTGGAAAATAAATTAAAATTAAGATTGGAAGAAAAATTCAAAACAACCGGTGATACTTTAAAATCTGTTTTTATTGACACGGGAGAGAACGGAACATTTTCGAGAGGAGAATTTGAAACAATAACTGCACAAGGACAGATGGAATATGTAACACCAGAAGAAATTGCTGAGGATGTAATCTATGAAATCAAGGGTGGAAACACTGGTCACGATATTATTAATGCTCTTGACAATGCTACTTTAGAACCAACATATAGAGCCGGTTTCCTTCAGCATACAGCTGTTCAAAAATTAAAAGAATTAGAAAAACAGTATAATAAAGACAGTGTAGCATTTGAATTATTAGGTCCTCCACGATTATCAAAGTTACTCTATGAATTATATCTAATAAAATTAATTTGCGGAAAGATGAAAGATATTCCGAAGTATAATGCTGACGAATTGTCTGCAAAAGCTTATCAGATAATTAGTAGTGATGCTAAGTTGAGAAGTGAGATTGTTTCAATTGGGATTCCAATTTTATTACCTGACGGCAAATCTTTACTTAGAGGCAACGAAATGAAAATACCACCGTTCAGGGGTGAAAATGAATTAGAAATCAAAGATAAAAATATTGAACTATGGTCTAAAGATGGATGGGTGGACTTACGAGTTTCGCAAATGGAAAATTGGATAAACCGAATAAAAGCGATAATGGACGAAGCAAACGAGATTCCATACACCGATACCAGTTCGCTGCATGTAAGGACAAAAGCATATTGGAATAATTTTGAGGAAATTGATCTTGGCAAAGTTGTCAGTTGGATTTTTATTAAAGAAGAACATGGAAAGAGAATGAAATCTTAAGAGTGATTAGTGATAAGTAATTTTTGATAATTGAAAAGTGATGAGTAATTTTTTTATTGTTATTATTTTTGTTTAGAAAAAATAGGTAGCAAATTGCAAAAGTTCAAAGAGGATATAAAAAAATTATTAGAGATTATAAAATCTCTTGATAAGAAAGTTGTAACAATTTTTATTACGGTTGGAGTTGTTCAAACGATATCTTGGTATTACACAAGCCGTAGATTTTTCAGAGCAAATTTATACTACGATGTATTTGGTGATAATCCAAATGTTGAAATATATGAATTTATGTTTTGGTTTATTGGTGATTTTGTAACACTTTTCATATTACCTGTTCTAATTATTAAAATATTTCTTAAGGAAAAAATAGTTGATTTCGGTATAAAATTTGGTGATGTTAAAACCGGATTGAAATATTCACTAATTTTTCTTGCGTTTATGATTCCAATAATTTGGTTTATTTCTGCTTCACCAGCTTTTGCGGTTAAATATCCTCACTTACAATCAGCAAAAATTGATTGGACACTATTGCTTATTTATGAAATGGGAATGTTACTCTATATGTTCTCATGGGAATTTATTTGGCGAGGTTTTATGTTATTTGGACTTGAAGTTAAATTTGGATATTATGCCGTTCTAATTCAGATGATTCCATTTGTAATTTTACATAATGGAAAACCAGATATTGAGACTTTCAGTTCAATTCTTGGTGGAATTGCTTTGGGTATACTTGCACTAAAGACGAGGTCATTTATTTATGGTGTAATTGTGCATATGGGAATAATGCTTAGTATTGATTTATTTTCAACTTTACGATACAGAGCAAACGAATTCGGTGTTGGATTAGATTCATTTATAAAAATTATTTCGGAATTATTTTAAAATAAAAGAGGTGAGAAATGAGATTATGTTTGAACATTGACCACATAGCAACAATTAGAAACGCAAGGGGAGAAGACCTACCAGATCCTGTAACCTTTGCCTTAATGGCTGAGCAATATGGTGTTGATGGTATAGTTTTTCATCTAAGAGAAGACAGAAGACATGTCAGTGAAAGAGATGTCCGTTTATTGCGAGAATTGGTTACAACAAAATTAGATTTTGAAATGGCAGCCGTTGATGAAATAGTTAGTATTGCTTGTGATATACAACCTGAATTGTGTACACTTGTACCAGAGAAACGACAGGAATTAACGACAGAAGCGGGCTTGAATGTAATTGATAATATAAGCAACATAAAAAATGCTATTGAAAGATTGCATAAAAGAGAAATTCTGGTATCATTATTTGTTGAGCCCGATTTAAAACAAATTGATGCAGCCGCAGAGATTGGAGCAGATATAATTGAAATCCATACGGGTAATTTTGCGAATGCAATATCCGAAGAGGAAATGTATGATGAATTAGAACGAATTCGTCAGGCTGCTATCCATGCAAAGAAAATAGCTCTAGGTGTAAATGCTGGTCATGGGTTGGACTATCAAAACATTAAAGAATTTTGTTCTATAAAAGATTTGATTGATGAGGTGAGTATCGGACATTCAATTATTGCACGTGCTGTCTTTATAGGAATTGAAAAAGCAATTCGAGAAATGATTGAATTAATAAGAAACTACAAATAATTTTTTTTAACATTTCATTAAACTCAAAAAAATATGATTAAAAAACAAAGCGAAGGTTGGGGGACAAGAGTAGGACTTGTCCTTGCGATGGCGGGGAATGCAGTAGGATTGGGTAATTTTCTTAGGTTCCCAGTCCAAGCAATTCAAAATGGTGGAGGAGCGTTCATCATTCCTTATCTAGTCTGTTTTCTATTGATGGGTCTTCCATTACTTATGATAGAATGGACTATTGGTCGTTATGGTGGCGAAAAAGGAAATCACTCAGCTCCCTTTATGATGGATAGAATGGGAAAAAAAAGAATCTGGAAATATATAGGTGTATTCGGAATCTTTAGTAATATAGGTATTGCTGCTTACTATTGTTTTATTGAGTCATGGACTTTAGCTTATATTTTTCATTCTGTTATTGGTTCTTTTACAGGTATGACACAAACAGAAGTTGTTGCTATGTTTAATAGTTTTGTAAGTCTTGGAGAAACTACTCTAATACCTCTGGAAGCATTATTATTTTTCTTAATTTGTTTAACAATAAATGTTTACATCTTATCAAAGGGATTGAGTGGAGGTGTTGAAAAAGTTGCAAAAATAGCAGTTCCATTATTAATTTTATTTGGTTTATTTCTTGCTATTAAATCAGTAACACTAAAAGCAGGAAGCGAAGGAGCTAATTTTGATGGAATATTAGGTTTAAATTTTCTTTGGACTCCTACCTTTGATACTATTTCTAATCCAAAAGTGTGGCTGAATGCAGCTGGACAAGTTTTCTTTACGCTCTCAGTAGGGATGGGCTCAATTCAATGTTATGCTTCCTATGTTAAGAAAAAAGATGATATTGCACTTAATTCAATGTCTGCTGGCTGGATGAATGAATTTGTCGAAGTGGTTATCGGTGCTGCGATTATTATCCCACTTGCAGTTGGTTACTTTGGCATTGACGGTGTACAACAATTAGCTGAACTTGGTGGCTTATCAATCGGTTTCAAAACATTACCATTTCTATTTAATCAATGGGGATCTTTCCTTGCAACAATTTCAGGTATATTTTGGTTTGGTCTGTTGTTCTTTGCAGGAATAACTTCATCATTAGCAATGGGTATGCCTGTTATGAGTTTTTTGAAAGATGAATTTAATTGGAGTCGGAAAAAATCTGCTTGGACTTTCGGCGCAATTATATTAGTACTTGGATTACCAACAGTATTCTTTTACAATTTTGGTGTTTTTGATGAATATGATTATTGGACGGGAACATTCTCTTTATTTTTATTTGCAATGTTAGAAACAATATTATTTGCTTGGGTATTCAAAGCTGAAAATGGTTGGAAAGAATATACTCATGGTGCAGATTTTAAAATACCAAAGGTATATAAATACATAATTAAATACATTACTCCTGTGTTACTGATTATAGTATTTGTTGCTTCAACAATTAAACCAATTAACAATGATTGGAAGGGAGAGTTTAATAATTTAATTAACGGAAACGGATGGTCATTAGATAATACGAGTGTAATTAAGCAAGCATTAAACATTGGTTTAAGGGAACAATTAGAAAATACTACTGATCCGGTTCTACGTGAGGAATTGGAGCAAAAAATATTATATACTGACGGTGCAAAAATTTTACTTTTACTGACATTTATCGGAGTTGTATATCTTGTTCGAATTGCATCAAATAAACGAAAAAGAGAAGGAAGATATAAAAATGAACACTGATGCTTTAATTTTAATGCTTTCATCAATAAGTATAATTACATGCATAACTGGATACTTTTTTTATAAGGTGCTTACAACAAAAAAGAAAAGTGAACCCGATAGTTATAGCGAGAATGATTGAATAGAACTCAAAATTCACGAAAATTTATTCTGCTATAATCTAAGGTAAGCTGCACATTAGTAAGTACGAAAGTTATTCTGTGATAATACGAATTTTGATAATTCTTGCCTGATAAATATATTTGCAATCAAAATTTTGTATAATTGGAAATTATTGGAGAAAAATATGTCTAACATTAACAAGAAGAAAGGGATTATAGGAATATTGACAGGTGGGGGAGATGTCCCCGGTTTAAATCCTGCTATAAGAGCTGTCACAATAAGAGCAAACAGAGAAGGGTACGATGTAATTGGTATTAGGAGAGGATGGGCTGGTTTGATTGAGCTTGTTCGAGATAAAAAATATGATAATAGCAATAACTATATTCATCTTAGCGAAGAACTGGTCAACAGGGTAGGAAGGACAGGTGGAACATTTCTACATTCGTCCAGGACTAGAGCAAGCCACGTTCCTAAAACAAGAGTGCCAGAGCATTTAAAAAATACTTATAATAATGATATAAACGATTTAACACCTGAGGTAATTAAAAATCTTGAGTTTTTAAATATTGATTATTTAATTCCAATCGGTGGAGATGATACTCTTAGTTATGGTGTTCATCTGCACAAACAAGGAATGAAAGTAATCGCAATTCCCAAAACTATGGATAATGATGTTCCTGGTACTGATTATTGTCTTGGTTTTTCAACTTGTGTTACACGAACTATTATGATGACACATGCTCTAAGAACATCAGCGGGTTCACATGAAAGATTTTTAGTTATTGAAGTGTTTGGAAGATATGCAGGTTTTACTGCCTTATTACCAACTATGGCAGGAGCTGCAAATCGTTGTGTTATTCCTGAATATGAATTTGATATAGATAGACTTGCAGAATTACTCGTAAATGATAGACATACCAATCCAAGTAATTATTCCGTTGTTTTAGTTTCTGAAGGTGCAAAGTTTAAGGGTGAAATGGTATTTTCAGATCATGAAGCAGATATGTTTGGACATAAAAAACTGGGTGGAATTGGTGATTTGGTCTCGGCAAGATTAAAGGATGCTTCAGCGAAATTTAATAAAGGTAAAAAGATAGAAGTTATAAATCAAAGGTTAGGTTATTTAGTTAGATGTGGCGATCCAGATGCTATTGATTCAATAGTACCGATGGCTTATGGTAATTTAGCACTTGATTTAATTTTAGAAAACCATTCTGGTAGATTAGTCGTTTTAAAAAATGGTAGGTATGATAACGAGCCACTAGAAATTATTACAAGTTTCAAAAAGACTGTTGATATTGATAAGTATTATAGTACGGACAGATTAAGACCTCATTACAAGAGTTTTGAATCGAAACCATTATTTATAATGGCAAGTGACTAAAAAAAAATAAAAAAAGTGCTACAGAATTTGTAGCACTTTTAATTTTAAATATATTTTAGTTTTGCGTATTTTATCAGCAACTGTTTAATTCCATATTCTTCAAAATTAATATTTGCCCTTTGTGTTTCTCCTGTTCCATCAATACTTATTACTTTCCCAATCCCAAATTTATCATGTAGTACTCGACTACCAACCCTAATAGATTTTCTTTCGTGACCAAAGAAGTCAAAATCTTCCTGTTCGATTTCTTCATAGTAACCTTTACGTTTTCTACCCGCCTTTTTCCCAGTTGGACCATTTATATTAAAACGATGTTCTTCATCTATTTCTTCAATAAATCTTGACTTATTTTGATAGGCAACTTCACCAAATCTGTATCGGGAACGCGAATAGGTAACTATTACTTTTGTTTTTGCTCGTGTTAATGCTACATAAAACAATCTACGCTCCTCCTCCATATCAGCATCGGGATCAAATTTATTATTTAAAGGAAAGATATCTTCCTCGCAACCCGTAATAAATACAACCGGGAATTCTAAGCCTTTAGCATTATGAACAGTCATCATATTTATGCAATTCTCTTTTGGATTATATTCATCAATTCCTTCGTATAAAGAAATGTTTTCAAGATACTGTTCATAGGAAATATCGGGATTGTTTTTTGTATATTCTTTTAACGAACTTAAGAATTTTTGGATATTATTGAATTGTTCAATAGATTCTTCGGTATTTTCGTTTTTATATGCTCTAAGGATACCTAACTCATCAACCAAGGCAGATGTAAATTCGCTCAATGAAAGTTTATCTTTCAGTTCAACATATTTATTGAGTAATATTTTGAAATGTTTGATGTTTTTTTGAATTCTTTCTTTTACTTCAATTACTTCAAAAATACGACCCATTGTTTCATAAAGTGTAATTCCAAGCTCACGAGCGAAAGCCACCATTTTTGTTATTGATGTTGTTCCAATGCCTCTCTGAGGAAAGTTCATAATTCGTAATAAACTCTCTTCATCTTTATAATTTATAATTACTCGTAAGTATGCTAAAATATCTTTTATTTCTTTACGTCTGTAAAACTCTACACCACCAAAAATATTATATGGAATCTTGTCCCTTCGAATAATATCTTCAATTGCTCGAGATTGATAATGAATCCTATATAACAATGCGATATCATTAAACGATAATTTCTTACTTGTTATTTCTTTTTTAATCAGTTTCAATACTTGAACTGCTTCATCTTTTTCATCCGAACATCTAAAGATACCAACTTTTTCAGCCTTGGAATTTCCGAATGAAGTTTTTTTGACAATAGCTTTTGTATTATTTTTAATGATATCTTCAGCAGCTTGAAAAATTATTTCAGGATTACGATAATTTTGTTCGAGAGTAAATATTTTATACTTAGGATATTTTTTTTTGAAGATAGATATAAAAGTTGGGCTACCACCTTTCCAACTGAAAATACTCTGGTTATCATCAGCAGCAACGCAAATCTTGGTTCGTGGAGAATGCAATAAATTTAACAATTTGTTTTTAGCGATATTTATATCCTGATATTCATCAACAAAGATATATTTGAAATATTTATTATATTTTGCAAGTATTTTAGGGTATGTTTCGAAAAGCTCTAAAGATTTCAATATAATATCATCAATGTCTATTGAATTGTTAGATTGAATCTGTGGGATGTATTGTTCGTAAACAGAAGCCATTAATTCATCTTCAGAGGATTTTTTAACATTCTTTTTATATTCAGAAGGGGATATCATATGATTCTTTAAGTAGCTAATGCGATATTGTACCTTATTAGCGAGGTGGTTATCATCTTCGATACCCATTGAAAGTAAAATATTATTTACGAGAGAAACTGAATCTTCTTTATCATAAATTGAAAAATTTGTATCGAGATTTATAAATTTTGCTTCTTTACGCAATATTTTTGCGAAAACTGAATAGAAAGTGCCTACCCAAGGTATTTCGACTTTTGTATTAGTGATTTTTTGTATATTTTCATTAATTTTTATTGCTGCTTGATTAGTAAATGCCAAAACAAGAATATCGGTAGGTTTAACCTTTGACTCTTTTAATAGATAGGCAATTTTGTGAGTTAATACTGTTGTTTTTCCTGTTCCCGGTGCACCAATGATTAATTGAGGTGCAGAATTGAATTTAATTGCTTCAATTTGAATATCATTTAGTGATTTTACTTTATTCATTTAATATTCCAAAAATTAAAGGTGCAAATTTAATAAAATTAAATCGACTTACCAAAAATTATTGAATTATTCTAAAGGGTTTATTAAAAATATGTTTATTAGATAAGCAGTTTTCCGCTTTTCATAATCATTTTTTTGTCAAAATATACAGTTGGTGATTTAATAAGTCCATCTAAATGAATAGGTGCATTAACCAAACCACCCATGCTTTTATTGTCTCCAAGAGCGATATGCACTGTTCCTAAAACTTTTTCATCCTCAAGAAGATTACCGCTTAATTTTGCTTTATCGTTTGTTCCAATACCAAATTCTGCAATATTCTGAGCATTTTTGCCATATTTTTTTATTATTGAACTTAATTTTTTTGCTTTTTCTTTTCCTTGGATTTTGACTGCTAAACCATTCTTTACTTCAATTCTAATTTTTTCTGTACCTAAAACACCAATTCCTGACATAGAACCGTCAACAACAAAAACACCATTTGTAGTTCCTTCAATCGGAGCTACATAGGTTTCACCCGTGGGCAAATTACCGCTTTCTCCTTTCTTGTGGAATAATCCTTTGCTTGGAATAACTTTTCTTCCCCTAATATCCATCGTAATGTCAGTGCCACTTGGAGCAATAATATGTACAGTTTTTACCTTTTCCATAATCCTTTTAAGTTTAAGTGTAAGAGCGGAAATCTTTTTATAATTAGCACTTAAACCGCGTATCATAACATCTTCTGTAATTCCTGGGAAAGTTGCAACTCTAACACCTTTTGCCGAAGCGTTTCTACGTGCATCGGTATGTGTAAGAGATTTGGTCGTAGGACAAAACACAACATCGAATTTTTGCATTATATCAGCAATATATTCTGGTGGTTCTTGTCCATGCATTTCCCAAGGGGGCATTTCGATATACAATGCTTGATATCCTAATTTGATTGCATTATTATATAGATTATAACCGATTTCTTTTTTATTAGTGTCTGTTACAACTAAAATCTTTTCATTCTTTTTTGCTCCCATACAATCTTTAATTGCTATTATTGAAGCTTTGTCTAATTTTGAAATACCCATTTGAAACTCCATAAGTTTTAATATTTATTTTTTGTTATCTAATCCTGCAATCAATAATGCACCAGCAGCAAGCCCCATATCTTTAAGAAATGGTAACATAGATGCTTGTCTCGTCGTTTCACTAAACATTCCTGGAAGGTGAATAGTTACCATAAAGATAAAAAGCATTAATGCAAGTAATAATGACGCAGGTCTTGTAAGAATGCCAGTAACTATACTTATTGCCGCGGTTACTAGAGCTATTCCTGTTAAATAAACCCAAAAAATCCCACCGGGAATAAAAGAAGGAACAGCTCCTGTCATTGCATCAGCATAAATAAAGTGCATAATACCAAAAGCAAGCATGGGTATTGCGTAAATAATTTTTGCAATTTTTTTTGTTAGTAAATCCATTTTCTTTTCTCCTAAATTCTTAAATTAAAAATTATTAGAGAGGAAAACCGATATTTAGTTGCAAACTTGAAATTATGCTACCTGATTTTATTAAATTAAAATTATCTTTTGCAGAAATTTTATTACCATTTTTGTCTTCTATGTTATCCACTTTAATTACATTGTAAGAAACCGTCCCT
Source organism: Ignavibacteriales bacterium (assembly GCA_016929735.1). GTDB lineage: Bacteria > Bacteroidota > Ignavibacteria > Ignavibacteriales > Melioribacteraceae > JAFGPR01. Next base: position 19,259 of record JAFGID010000065.1, read on the forward strand.
TCAATGCTAATGTAATCTTTTATTGCATGAATCACTACTCCAGAACCAAAGTAATAACCAAGTTCGGTATTCTTTGATTCGTATGAGTCAGCAGTTATTGAATTTGTGAGTTTAGCATTAATAAAGCGAATTCCTCCTTCGAAGATTTTCCAGTCAAGCAAATCAAATAGGGGTATACCTACATCTATTGCAACTCCCCAATGATTTAAGTTCAAATCAATTTTTTCTTCAGGTAAACCATTATATGTATGCCTTTCAAAAAGAAACTGATAATATCCTTTGGCAGAAAAAAAGAAAGAGGGAAATTGTGCACGGAAGAAATTAGCACCAACAACAAATCCTTCAGCAGCGCCA
>JAFGID010000066.1 GCA_016929735.1 Ignavibacteriales bacterium
GAAGAAATATCTCATTTTTCATTATAAATGAGATACTTCAACCCGATAAATCGGGTTTCAGTATGACAGAAACCTAGTTTTTCAAAGTCTTCTATTAAAGATTACACACAACCAATCTTTCTAATAATAAACTTGGGAAATTTTATTTTACATTTAGTTTTTATTTCAAAAACATTTTATTTAATTTTAAAAGATTTATTTTAATTAATAAAATTATAAATTTCTAAACGGAGGTAGAATGCTTAAAAGACCTTTCATCTTCTTATTGTTAATTTTGATATTACCTTGTATTGCTATAAACTTATATGCGGGTAATACAGGCAAAATTGTTGGTAAAGTTACTGATGCGCAAACAGGAGAACCCTTAATTGGAATAAACATTATTATCGAGGGAACTTCTATGGGTGCTGCTTCAGGTCTTGATGGTAGTTTTATTATTAACAATATTCCTCCCGGTACTTATATAATTATTGCTTCTGGGGTTGGACTACAAAAGAAGAGAATTGAAAATGTAAAGGTATCAGCAGACTTTACAACCAGACTTGATATCGAACTCGCACAAGAAGATATTTTGGTCGAGACTGTAGTTATTCGTGCAGAGACACCATTAATTAGGCAAGACCTAACATCGTCTCATACAGTTGTTGATGCCACACAAATTGAATCACTACCAGTAGAAAGCATTTCCGGAATTTTACGTCTTCAAGCTGGTATAACTCAGGGAACAGGTGGCGAACTACACATTAGAGGTGGGCGTACAAATGAAATTCAATATTCGGTTAACGGTGTTTCTGTCGTTAATCCTTTTGATAATTCAAATACTGTTTCTATTGCAACAAATGCAATACAAGAATTATCAGTAGTGAGTGGAACCTTCAATGCAGAATACGGTAATGCTCTTAGTGGAGTGGTTAATACAATAACAAAAGAAGGGAGCGATAAATACAGTGGAAACATTAGCTTTTATACTGGTGATTATGTAAGTCCAAGAGATGAAATATTTTTTAATATCGGCGATTTTGATGCATTAAATAATTACATTGTAGAAGGAACATTCAGTGGCCCCGTTCCGTTTTTAAATAAACAAGTACACTTTTTTACCTCAGCACGTTATGATGACAGCAGAGGATGGTTATATGGATTAAGGGAACACACTATTACCGATTCAATTAAAAGAAACCCAATGAATCCTAATGATATTGTACTTGCGATGACTGGTGATAGTGCAATTATTGCTATGAATCCAAGCACTTCTTTTTCAGGTACTGGCAAACTTACTTTCAGACCAATATCTACATTAAAAATCAACTATGATTTTCTTTATTCTTCTGGAGAATCCCAAGGTTATAGCCATGATCTAAAATATCATCCCGATGCTAATCCGACAGGTCATTCTTGGTCGATGTTAAATGCAATCGATATTCGTCATGCAATTAGCAATACAACCTTTTACGAATTAAAAGGTTCAATAAATTTTGATGATTATAAAAGATATTTGTTCCCGTTGCTTGATGAGAGTGGGAGAGCTGTTGATTTTTATGCGGGTATGTCTTTAGATGGTTTGCATCCTGACCCAAGACATCAACCAAGCTACAAATATACTTCTCCAGCAAATTATACTTTTATTGCAGGGGGTACTAGTAATAGTCATTATTACCAACGCTCGAGAACGATAGCAGGAAAATTTGATATTACAAGTCAGGTAACAAATAATCATGAAGTAAAAATCGGATTATTTGGACGATACCACAAATTAAATTATGAAAGTTTTACAGTACTTCGTGATACGATTCGATATTTTACCCCAACAATTCTTGGGGTTACTTCACCTTATAGAAATAGTTATGTGAAATACCCAATAGAAGTTTCTGCTTACATTCAGGATAAAATGGAATTTGATAAGTTAATATTAAATGTCGGTTTAAGATATGATTATTTCTGGGCCGATTCAAGATATCTACCTGATAATTATTATTTTGATAACCCTAATGTAAGTTTGTTCAGTCCGATAGATAAGAGTTGGTATGACCGCTCAACACCAAAACAACATTTAAGCCCTCGACTGGGTGTTTCCTTTCCGATTACAGATAAAGGTATAATACATTTTTCGTATGGTCATTTTTATCAAATGCCACCTTTCTCCTATTTATATGCTAATCCTTTATTTAAAGCAAGTCTTGCCTCAGGATTTCCAACATTCGGAAACGCAAATTTAAATCCCGAGCGAACCGTTACCTATGAACTAGGTTTACAACAGCAGTTAGCAGATGACCTCGCTTTTAATGTAACGGGTTTTTATAAGGATGTTCGAGACTTGCTTGCTACTCAAGCGATAAGAATTAGTGGTGATGAAACTTATTACAAATATGTCAATAAAGATTATGCAAATATAAAAGGTATAACTTTTTCGATGGTAAAACGAAGAACTCAGGGCAGTTTATTTGGATTTACACTTGATTATACATTTCAAGTTGCAGAAGGAAACGATACCGACCCTAATGCATTTTTTATTGATATCTCTTCAGGAAGGCAGCCAGAAAAATTGCCTGTTTATTTGAATTGGGATCAATCTCATACTTTAAATGGAACCATTACAGTTGGAGAACCAGGAAATTGGAATATTACATTAGTCGGCCGTCTTGGAACAGGTCTTCCCTATACCCCACAATTAACCGACAATTTAGTTTATTTGAGAATTAATTCAGACCGAAGACCATCTCAAATGACTGTTGATTTGATGGCTGACAAAACATTTGTTATATCAAATTATAAAATTCGTTTGTTCTTAAAGGTTTATAATTTATTTGACACACTTAATGAAAGATTGATATATAGTGACACTGGCCGTTCAACTTACACATTGCAATCAAAATATGGCTCTGCAGAGGAAACTGATAGAATGGCTGAAAGGATAACTGGTGTTCATCCAACCAGTGATTACTTTAATGTTCCAAGTTATTATGGTGCTCCAAGGAATGTTAAACTTGGTTTATCATTTGAATTTTGATTTTAATAGGAGAAAACTAATGAGAAAAAATAAATTTGCAATTTCAATTTTTATTATGAGTTTATTTCTTATTCTGAGCATTGTTAATTTTGCTCAGGATAGAACCGAACAAAGAAAGAAAGAAATTGAAGCAGTTAGAAATTTAATTCATAGCAATACAGTTAGAACCACAATATCAAATCAAGAAAATCAGTCGCATCTCAAACCAGAAGGGAACGGTGGTAAACTATATAAAACTCAAGGACAAGAAGATAGAAAACATTTCTTTATGAATGGTAATAAGATCAGTACAAACGTTTATAATTATGGTGGTATTGGTCCCGGTTATGGTCTGATTCGTGGTATTAATAATTTTATCTGGCAAAAACTTGATTATGTCTTTCAGTTCTGTCCATTTGTAGGAGCTGTGGTTGATGATGAGAATGGTAAGAAAGAATATATAATTTCAGATGCGTTGTGGGATTATCCCTATACTGGATTGCGCGATGTATCACCTGAAGGAAAACTTTGGCAGTGGCAACCGTTACCTGATTATGCCGACCCTGACCAACCATATATGGCTTCTATGCCCGCGGAGGATGTCGATGGCGATGGCAAACCCGATAGTTGGCCAAGGAGATGGTATAATACTGCTCTTGGAAAATATGTTTGGCCAGGCTATTTATCTCAAGATGTACTAAATGCTGATCTTGAAGTTCTTTGGGCTATGGATGACAGAGATAATGATGAATTCGCATATTTCCCATTTGATAATGATAGAACACGAAAAGGATTAGGTGTTGTTATTGAAGGACGAGCTTTTCAATGGAGTAATGCTCTTGCTGAGAATGCAATATTTTTTGTATATACAATTACTAATGTAAGCGATAAAGATATGGATTCGGTTATTTTTGGTATTTATGGGGATCCTGATTTAGGAGGTGGTTCACCTGAAAATACCGATGATAATGGTTTCTTTGTTCCGCCTTATTCAACCGATAGTGTTAATGTAGATAATATTCCTGTTTATGCACGAAGTATGGTTTATTTTTGGGATCCTGATATGAAGGGTCGTTCAGGTTTGCCACTTGGTTATCTTGGATGTAAATATCTTGAAAGTCCTGGTAACCCGGACAACGGTATTGATGATGATGGTGATGGAATGATAGACGAAAGTCAATTTGATGGAATTGATAATGATGGAGATTGGAATCCTGAAACGGATGATGTGGGTATTGACGGAATTCCAAACACTGGCGATCTTGGCGAAGGAGATGGAATTCCTACCGCTGGACTTAAAATGCCAGATGGAAACGTTGACCCCCTTTATCCAGGTGAGCCAAATTTTGAATTAACAGATTTGGACGAAGCTGACCAGATCGGGCTAACTAGTTTCAATAGCTGGACATGGAGTACTGGTGGTAATGTATCGGACGATAAAGCAATGTGGTATCGATGTATTCCCGGAAACTTTGGTAATATAACCCAAAACCAGGATATCGTTTTCATTTTCAGTTCAGGTTATATCTCATTAAAGAAAGGTGAGACTAAAAGAATTTCTATGGCTCTGCTCTGTGGATGGGACTTGGACGACTTATTAACTGGAGCAGAAACAATCCAAACAATCTATAATCAAAATTATAGATTCTTTAAACCACCGACTACTCCAAACGTTTGGGCAGTACCCGGTGATAAAAAGGTAACGCTTTTTTGGGATACTATTGCAGAGGAAAGTGTTGACCCAATAACTGGAAAGGATTTTGAAGGATACGTAATTTATCGTAGTACCGACCATACATTTAATGATATTCAAAAAATCACTGATGGAAAGGGTTCTTCATTCTTAAATGAACCTTTGAAAGACATCAATGGTTTTGAAGCAAAATGGGATTTAGTCAACGAATGGGAAGGTTATCACCCTGTGTCTTATCAGGGTCGTGGTATTCAATATTACCTTGGTAACAATTCAGGTATAGTTCATTCTTTTGTTGATACAAATAAGGTAATAAACGGACAAACTTATTATTATACTGTTGTTGCTTATGACCATGGAGATAGTGTTGGAATTCCGCCATCAGAAACAACTAAAAAAATAACTTTAGATCCAATTACTAATAAACTTCGATTTGATAATAATACAGTGCAAGTTATTCCAGGACCAAGAGCAAGTGGATATATAGCTCCTAAAATTACTAATGATTTAGTCGAACACACTTCAGGAATCGGAACAGGAAGGGTAACTTTTCAAATAATTAATGATTTAGAATTAAAAAATAATAATGATTATATTATTCAATTTAGTGATTCCATTGATGGTGTTTCCGGAAAAGTCAAGAAGTCAAATTATTCGGTGTTAGATGAATCTACTTTCTCTCAGTCTTTCATTCTCTATGATACAAATTTTACTAGCTTAAGTCATAAATATATATCAGACGATAGTTATATGATTGTTAAAGATGAAGCAGGTAATCAGTATACAAAAGATGTTGATTATGTAATAAATTTTAAGAGGGGTTCTATTAGGAGAATTGCTGGTAGAATGACAAACAGTGAAAATTATTTTATTACATATAGGTATTATCCGATTTATCAAAGCATTGGATTAGAGGGTGAAGATTTCAATCCCGTATTTGATGGAATACGGTTGAGAGTTTATGATGAAGAATCTTTAAGTTATAATGACGAAAAATCGGAGTGGATACAGGGGAATTGTAATTATGAATATTTGGCAAAACTGAATTCAAGCGGATTGAGAAATAAAAAATTACGAAGAGCGGACTATCAGATAACATTTTCATCGACAGATATTGATTCTGCTGTGATGTCTAATGGTAAAAAATACCCAGTAAAATATTCAGTTTCGGAAGTTACAACTGGTATTCCTGTAAAAGTTCTTACATTTTTAATGGAACCATTTACTCCGACTAAAAACTTTCAATGGGATCCAAATGAAGAAATCGTAATTTTTTGGCCGGGTTCTACCGGTAATCCGACAAAGGATACTGTAGGTTGGGGTGTCATAGTGAAATTGCCTTCAGATTCAACTGTAATTCCAATTGCCCCAACTGATGGTGATGTTTTATTGATTTCAACACACAGACCATTTGATAAATTTGATCAATTTAAGTTGACAACATATTCAGGTTATTTGGATAATGAGTTAGCATCTTCGCGACTTGACAAAATATATGTAGTGCCGAATCCTTATATTGGATTTAGCGAAATTGAACCGACAAATAAACTTCCTGGTCAATCAAGAGGTGAGCGTAGAATCTATTTTGAAAATCTTCCTCCAAGGTGTACTATTAGAATTTTTTCTATAAGTGGTGATTTAGTTAAAATTCTTGAGCACGACGAAGGATATGACAATGGTAGAGAATTCTGGAATTTGTTAAATATTGATGGTTTTAGTGTTGCCTATGGATTGTATATTGCTCATATTGACGCTCCGGGTATTGGAGAGAAATTAGTAAAATTCGCGTTGATTAAATAATCGTAGGAGTAATAAATGAAAAAAATAAAATATATCTTGTTGATGGTTTCTATTTTGTCAATATGTAATTTGTATTCTCAAACATTGTCAAAAACAGGAACTACTGCTGCACAATTTTTAAAGATACCTGTTGGTCCAAGAGCAATAGCGATGGGAGGTGCTTTTACAGCAACTGCTAACGATATCTCAGCAATATACTGGAATCCAGCTGGATTAGCCACTAAAAATTCCGGCGAAGCTGGTTTCAATCATATAAATTGGTTTGCTGATATTGATTATGATTTTGCAGGTGTCTCTACGTATATTGACGGAATAGGAACAATAGGTGCATTTGTATCAGTGCTTACAACAGAAGATATGATGGTTAGAACTTTAGAAAGACCGGAAGGAACTGGTGAGTATTTTTCGTTTGGTGATTTGGCAATTGGTATAAGCTACGCGAGAAATTTAACTGATAATTTTTCTATTGGTTTTAATGCTAAATATATTCGTGAGCATATCTGGCATATGTCAGCTGTTGGTTTTGCAGTGGACATTGGTGTACTTTACAAAATTCCAATATTAAATGAGTTTAGACTTGCTGCAAGTATCTCAAACTTTGGAACAAAAATGCAACTTGATGGACGTGATATTCTTCTTATACACCAAGCAGGTGCAGGAGATGGAAACTTAATAAATACCAAAGTCGAACTTGATAGTTGGGATTTACCACTTCTTTTCAGGGTTGGTGTAGCTGCTGACATTATTAAAAATAATACACATCGTCTTACTACAGCTATTGACGCAGTTCATCCAAATGATAACACAGAAAGTCTTAATCTAGGTTTAGAATATGGTTGGAATGATATTTTCTTCCTTAGAGGTGGGTATCATGCTTTATTTGAAAGGAATACCGAAAAAGGTTTTACACTTGGTGCTGGTTTAAAATATAGAATCTTCAGTTCAATTTATGCTAAAGTAGATTATGCTTACCAAAATCATGGTCGGCTTACTGCCGGAGAATTTAATGATGTTCATTTCTTCTCTCTCGGAGTTGAATTCTAAATAATTTAAAGCGGTAATCAAATTTGATTACCGCTTTTTTTATAATTACATATTATAAATTCCTCAATATTTCTTAAATTTACTTCACAAATTATTTTTTAAAGAGTGAAAGATGAAATATTTTAAATTTAATTTATTGTTAATTTTATTATTATTTTTATTTGCTTGTAGTTCAACTGAAAATGTTGAAAAATTGCCTACGCAATTAAGCAAACAAGAAAAAATTGATTATCTCAAAAATAATTTCAACAACAAATTATTTTCATTTACAATTCCGAGAAATTCAAA
>JAFGID010000067.1 GCA_016929735.1 Ignavibacteriales bacterium
CTGATATTATTTTACGATTTGGTCAAACGCCAACATCAAAACAATTGTTAGAATACTATAAGAAATCCGAAGCGTACAAAATTATTATTAGTAAATTTGGCGATTTATACGATCCTTCAAAAACTACGAATGAGATAATTAAAACTGATACATCCTTATTTTGCCAGGAACTTTTGAAAATACTTAAAAAATTCAAATTTTACCCCAACACAATTTGGTTAAATACGTGGAAAATAATGGACGAAATTGCAAATCAACAGAAGAAAAAACACATTAATAAATGCAAAGCTCTAAATGAAATAAATCTTATTGAAATTTTAATTAAATCAATCCCAGAGAATGGAAACTTGGTAATTTCTAATAGTCTGCCCCCGAGAGATATTGATTATTTTGCTGATATATCGCATAAAAATATAAATCTATTTTCCAATCGCGGTGCAAGTGGAATTGACGGAATTGTTTCTACTACTCTCGGTGTGGCATCAATTGGCACTGAAAAAACGATACTTGTTACTGGTGATTTATCTTTTTATTATGATATAAATTCCCTTTATATAGCAAAAAAATATCAAATGCCTTTAACAATTATCTTGATAAATAACCAAGGAGGAGGAATCTTTCAAATGCTACCCATCAGTAAATACTCTGATGTTTTCGAACAATATTTTCATACAACACATAATATTGATTTTGAGAATATCGTCAAAGGCTTTGGGTGTAAATTTTATAGTACTGAAAACATAAAAGACATATTAAAAAAACTTCATAACTCGTATAAGACAAAAAACGTAACAGTCATACAGATAAAAACAAATTCAAAAAAATCCGCTGAAATAAGAAAGAAAATATTAAATGAGATGAAAATACATGTTGAGAGATATATAATTGAAAATCAGAATTAATGATGTTGAATTCAATCTAATAATTCCAAGGCAACCACAAAAAGACAAAACACCAATAATATTTTTACATGGATTTACCGGTTGTGCAGAAGATTGGAGATATTTTGTTGAAAATCTATCCTCAAAATATTTTCCAATTGCAATTGATTTAATCGGACATGGAAAGAGTTCTAAACCAACAGAGAAAAAATATTATTCTACAAATCAGATCGTTAGACAGTTAAACAATATCTTAAAAACTTTAAATTTAAATAATATTTGTCTTGTCGGTTACTCTATGGGCGGCAGAATCTCTTTGTCTTATGCTTTGAAATATCCTGAAAGTGTTAAAGCATTAATTTTAGAAAGCACCTCTCCGGGCATAAAAAATGAATACTATAGAAGATTAAGAGTTGAAAATGATAAAAAAATTGTAAAATTAATAATAGAACAGGGTTTAAATAAATTTCTTGATTTCTGGCTAAATCAACCATTATTTGAGACGCAAAATAAAATATACAATAAGGATTACGAAAACTTCAAAAAAAGCAAATATAAAAACTCGCCCATCGGTCTGGCTAATACATTATTAGGTTTTAGCACAGGAAAAATGCCTTCTTATTGGGACAGATTACAAAGCATAAAACAAAAAACCCTACTCATAACTGGTTCAAAGGATAAAAAGTTTACAGAACTCAATAAGCTTATGAAAAAACAGCTTAACAACTCAAAACATATTATTATAAAAAATGTTGGCCATAATACTCATCTTGAGAAAAAAAACGAATATTTAATTATTCTTAAAAATTATTTGAGAAAAATAAAGTAACTTTTAGCCACTTAAAACATCTGTATTTTAAAAGGGATTATAATGAATAACATTATTAAGCTTTTAAGTATAATATTAATTTTTAATAATTTAGTTGCACAATTAACAAGCAAAACTTATTCATATAGGGAACTATTGTATAATAACAAAAATCAAGAAGCAATTATTTTAATTAAAAAGGAAATCCAAAATAATCGCAAAGATTATATTTTATATTACGACTGTGGTAACGCATATAAATCAATATTTAAATTTGATAGTGCGATTGTGTATTTGGAGAATGCTTGTAATCTCAATTTTGATAATATCGAAATTTTACAATCGTTGGCTTATTCTTATGCCGTAACGGGAATGTATGAAGATGCAATAAATATCTATAATAAAATCTTATTACTTGATGAGAATAATATAATTGCAATCAATAAATTAGCCTCTCTATATATAGAACTGAATAATTATAAATTAGCAAATGATCTATATATCAAATTAATTGAAAAAGACCCAGAAAATTTCTTCTATTATAAACAAAGTGGTTTTTGTTATCTAAAAATGGATTGTGCAGACGATGCTATTAGAATGTATGCTATTGCTTATGAGAGAAATAAAAAAGATATAGAAATAATACTAAGATTTGGAAAGTTAATTTTTAGCAAGAAAAATTTAGATGCTGGTTATCAATTACTTCGTACTGGCTATGAATTATATCCTAAAAATGTTCCTATAAACAGTCTTCTCGCTGATATTTGTTTTGAAAAAAAAGATTATTTAGAAACAATTGTACATTTAGATCGCTCAATTTCCGGAGGGGATAGTTCGGCAAGCGCCTACCAAAAATTAGGTGTTACATATTATATGCTTGCCAATTCTTCTTTTGTTAATAACATAACAGAGGAAGAAAAAAAACTTAACAATGCATTGTCAGCATTTGAAAAATCATTTCAAAAAGATTCAAACAACGCTTTAACTGTTTTATATCTGGGAACCACATATAAAGGATTAAAAAACTATGTAAAAGCAATATATTATCTGAACAAAGCATTAAAGCTTATGATTTCTGATTATATAGGAGACACTTATATTCATCTTGGTTCTGCTTACGAATTATCTGAGAATTTTAAAGAAGCTATAGATGCTTATTCAAATTCATTAAAGTACAATCCAAATAGCATTAACGTTTATTTTTATATAGCTGGTATTTATGATAAGAATTATCAAAACAGAAAAACTGCGATTGAATTTTATGAGCAATTCCTTAAAGTCAGCAATAAACAGAATCCTATTATGGAAAAATTTGCCTCCGAAAGAGTTCAAAAGCTAAGAGAAGAAATGCATTTCCGGGGTGAATTAAAATAGCTTAAATTTAAACTAAGGTAATTTAATTAAAACAACAATTTCTTTTTGATTTCATTAACCTCATGCCTTGTCTTTCTTTTAATATCATGATTTAATTTCACAAATTCTTTTGTTATGAAATAATGTGATATTTTCTTAATTTTGATTTGTTAAAATTTAATTTAGAAACACCATGATTAACACACATAACGAAGATACAATAAGTGCAATAATTACACCGCTGGGAGAAGGGCCTGTTTCAGTTATTAGAATTTCTGGTTCAATGGCAATTGAAACAACCGATAAATTGTTTCAAGGAAAACAAAAACTAACAGAAGCTAAATCGCACACAATACATTACGGAAATATTATTAATTCAAAAAAGGAAATAATTGACAATGTTTTGGTTTCGATTTTTAAGAGTCCAAATTCTTACACCGGCGAAGATGTGGTCGAAATAAGTTTTCATGGAAACCCATTGATTGCTCAAATGCTTACAAAGGAATTAATAACTAAAAATATCAGACAAGCTCTGCCAGGTGAATTTACAAAAAGAGCTTTTCTAAATGGAAAAATTGATTTAAGTCAGGCAGAAGCAATAGCAGATATTATTTTTGCGAGAACCGAAGCGTCCTTACGGGGGGCGAGAAATCAGTTAGATGGGTTAATCTCTAATAAAATTAGTTTGCTGCGAGAACAGTTAATTGAGATTACTTCGCTTGTCGAATTGGAATTAGACTTTGCAGAAGAAGATATCGAATTGATAAAAACCGATGACATAGAAAATAGAATTAACATCACAATGAAAGAAATAGAAGAACTATTGAATTCATTTAAATTTGGTAGAGTAATAAGAGATGGGGTTAATGTCGCAATCGTTGGAGACACAAACGTTGGAAAATCTTCCTTGTTGAATTACTTGTTAAAAGAATCCCGAGCAATTGTGAATGAATATCCCGGTACAACCAGAGATATAATTCGGGAAGAAATTTCTGTTGACGGATATTTGTTCAAACTTTATGATACTGCGGGTTTAAGAGCTACAGAAGACAAAGTAGAAATTGAAGGTATAACAAAAAGCCGAGAAGCTGTAAAAAATGCTGATATAGTTTTATTTATCAATGACGTTACAAGGGGGTTTTCTGACAATATATACTCTGAACTTCTAACAAATACAGATAAAGAAAGAATTATTACAGTTTTCAATAAGATTGATTTAAAAAATAAAGATATTGAAAATGGAATTTGTGTTTCAGCTTTAACTGGTCAAGGAATAGACGTTTTATTGAACGAGATAAAAGCTAGTACTATTGATATAAATGCTTACACAGAACAATCAGCCATTGTTTCAAATCTTCGACATTACGAAGCATTAAAACAGGCAAAGAATGAATTGGCGTTAACAAAAAAATCTATAGAGGAAAAGATGAGCGAGGAATTTATATCAATTAATTTAAGAAACGCTATAAACTGTTTAGGTGAAATAATTGGTAAAGTAACTTCTGAAGATATATTAAACAACATCTTTGCTAAATTTTGTGTCGGAAAGTAATAGGTTTCACGTGAAACAAACGTTTTATTCTTAAAAAAGACTTTTATCAAACCGCTTTAAATACCATGCAAGATATAATTTCATCCATAACTTAGAAACCTTTGAAAAACTAGGTTCTTGTCATACTGCTCCCGACTTTGCTGGCATCAATATGACATTGAGAGGTTTTGCTAAGACTTCACTTAGTATATATTTTGTTAGATAAAAACAACGCTTTTTAACCAGTCGCCTTACAAATAGAATCGTTTTGTAATATTAAAAATATTATAGACTTGAGAAATATCTTTTATTTATCATAAGCTCTATTTTTCCAATGACACCGAATGCATTCTTTAATAATATAAACATTCGCCAAGGAGAACCGGAATAACGAATCTTGCGTTTTGTAAGTCGGTGACAGCAAGTTACTCCAAAGTCAATTATTCGTTATTTTTTGCTATATTTTTCTTATTTTTGCTAACATTTTTTATAATTTTACGACGTTTCACGTGAAACATGTTTTATGAAAAAATATGATGTAATAGTAGTTGGCGGTGGTCACGCAGGTATCGAAGCTGCTTGTGCACCTGCTAGAATGGGTTGTTCAA
>JAFGID010000068.1 GCA_016929735.1 Ignavibacteriales bacterium
CTTTTTTTCTTTCAATAAAAATATAACTGCTACTAAAGCTAAACCACTAATAACAATCAGCCAAAGTCCGAATCCAAGTGAGACAATATCCTTTAATTGGTCACCATAAAGTTCTGTGCTACTTATTTCGGATAATTCACTTTTTATGTTTACTATATTTAATATACCAATAACAGATGCAATTAATCCTGTAATTAGAGTAATTGTTTTGTAAATCCCACTAAGAGGTTTTGTCTTGTCACCTAGAAACGCCATTGCACCAGCAACAGCAAATAATCCAAAAGTAATCCATCCATCTCCGCCGTTTGTTCCATTAATCGAGATTGAGCCACCAAATTCAACTTTTGCCCAAGGCAAGAAAGTCGAAATTGCTCCCACAGCTGCGATTATTAAGATAACTAATTTTTGTTTGTTCATTTTACACCTCCATTCAATGATTACTAAAATAACACACGATTGGTAGTTTATCAATGTCAATCATGGATTATTAATTTATTCTTAATTTTGTTGATTGTTGGTCAGAATTGCGTCTGTCTTTATCTCTTTCATAAGGTAAATTACCGCAGCTAAAGCTATACCGCAAATCACAATCAGCCATAATCCAAAACCCGTTGAGATCGCTTCTTTTAATTGATTGCCGAACGGATATTCTTTGCCTATTTCCGATAACTTACTTCTCATATTGATTATGTTTAGTATACCAATAATAGCTGCAACCACACCAATAATTGCCGTCATTATTTTATAGGTACCTTTCAGCGGTTTTGTCCTATCACCAAGAAAACTTAATACTCCGGCAACAGCAAATAATCCAAAAGTAATCCAGCCATCTCCTCCATTTGTTCCATTGATTGAAATTGAACTATAAAATTTAACTGTCGCCCAAGGTAAAAAAGTTGAGATTGCACCAATCGCAGCAATTATTAAAATTACCAATTTTTGTCTGTTCATTTTATACCTTAATAAAATTTAGATACATCTTATTGAGAATTGGTTTTTACCTCTTCTACTTTTTTCTGTTTTATTAAAAATATTACTGTTACTAATGCCAACCCACAAATAACGACTAACCATATTCCAAAACCGACCGAAATTGAATTATTAAAAATCGGATCTTTTACATCTGTTTTGCAAATTTCTGATAATTCACTTCGCATGTTAACAATTTTTAAAATACCAATAACAGCGTTTACTGCACCGACAAGCATAATCAAAATTTTGTACAAACCGTTCAATGCTTTTTTCTTATCACCAAAAAGGACTAACGCCCCGATACCAGCAAATAAAATAATAGGAATCCAACCATAACTTAAATTTGTTCCATTGTAAGATGGTTGCTCCAAAACAGTTGCCCACGGTAGAAATGTTGCAATAGCACCAATAATACAAATTACAAAAATTGCTAATTTTTGTTTGTCCATTTTATACCTCAGTTTTGAATTACAAAAATTATCTATGCAAAACTAAACAAATTTACAAAAACGAAATTAGAATTTTTTTACTAATTTACTTCTTTCAGCTTTACTTAAACCAGACAAAACTAATTCATACGAATGGTCAATCCATTTATAAATTTCTTTAATTGGAATATTGCTTTGTAAGTCAATCGTATTCCAATTTTTTTTATTCATATGATATCCTGGAGTTACACCTTCGTATCTTTCACGTAACTCGATTGCTTTTTCAGGGTCACATTTTAAGTTGATTGAGAATGGAGGTTCAATATCAGTTAATAAAAAGATTTTCCCTCCGACACGAAAGACAAGTGTGGTTTCATCGAAAGGAAAATCTTCAGTAACGCCCTTTTTCTTCAGACAATATTCTCTGATTTTTTCAAGTATCATATCTTATAAATTAACCATTATCACATTAACCATTAACAATTATTTCACTCTAATCCATTTCAGCATTTCTTTAAAGCTTGCTTTTTTACCCGTCCTTAATATTCCTATCTTATAAATTTTACCAGCTAATGGAAATATCAATAATAGTGTTGCGATATTTACTGCAATGGATAAAATTATCTGCCATACGGGTACGTCAATAATTGCTAATCTAGCGGGCATTACAATAACTGAAGCAAAAGGTAAAAGCGATGCTACCTGTGCTATCGGATTCAAAGGATCTTTCATTAAAGCCATTGAAATAAAAAATGGAATAATTATTAATATCATTACCGGCCAAATTGCTGATTGGGCATCCTGTGGATTATCACAAGTGGCTCCTACTGCAGCAAATAGTCCCATAAAGATTAATAAACCGAATAGAAAATTCAATAAGAAATAAAAAATTTGAGATATATTTATGCTTACCATAATCTCCGGAGGTAAGGCAAATAATGTTGACGACGCTAATAGAATAAGTGGAAGTGTCCAAATAAACATTTGAACAAGCCCGGTGAACGCATATCCAATAATTTTGGCAGTCATTAATTCTGTACTTGTAACTGAGGATAAAATAACTTCCACTATACGCGATGATTTCTCTTCAATAACTGATTGCAATAAAAATTGTCCCATCATAAGTAAACCGATATAAAGCATAAGTGAAAAGACATAAGATAGTATAGTGTTTCCATATCCGGCTTCTGAAACCTCTTCTTCCTTTGACACGAGAAACCCTTTTATCCCAACATAACTCTGAACAAACATTACTTCCTCTTCAGTCAGATTTTTTTCATCTAAATATAATCCAGTCAAAACTTTGTTTATCATACTACGAAGGTTACTTTCCTTTAAAATTGTATTAGGTGTCAGAGAATAATATTCAACAACTTTATTTTGTAGTGCAGCTGATGGTATAAAAATGACCGCTGTCAATTTCTCGTCCAAAATTTTCTGTTTCGTTTCTTTTATGTGCATCTCAAATGACTCTCTGCTCATAGTTTGAAATGAGAATGAAAGTGTCGTGTCACTTATATAATTGTCATCTACAAAAACACGTTCCAAACCAGAAGTAATTTCTTCCGAATCCGAAATTATTTCCATCTTAACAAGACCTTCTCTTTCGTAACTCATTAACAATGTTGGGAGAGACATTAATGCAATAAATAATATTGGTACTAAAATAATCGATATGATGAATCCCTTTGTCATCATCTTTGCTTTCACTTCGCGTTTGATTAATGTTAGAATTCTTTTATTTAACATGATTCACCTCCGTAATTTCATTTACATCTTTACCGGCTAATTCGACAAAAATTTCGTGCAGTGAAATTTCGTTTGCATTAAATTTTTTAATTATTATATTTTTATCAACCAGCAATTTCAGTAACTCCTGTGTTTGTTCTGGTTCTTCTACTCTGATACCTGCTGAGTTACCGAAGTCTTCAATTTTTTCAATTATTGGATTATTTTTTAAGAATGAAATATCCCCATCGTAAGTTAGACTTACATTTTTTTGAGCATATTTTGATTTTATATCGCTTAGTGAACCATTCAAAATTATTTTTCCATGATTTATCATTGCAAGATGGTCACATAGCTTTTCTGCAAATTCCATTAAGTGAGTTGAAAAAATAATTACTTTACCTTCTCTTTTTTTCTCAAGAATGATTTCTTTCAACATACCCGTGTTGATTGGGTCAAGTCCTGCAAATGGTTCATCGAGAATTAGAAAATCCGGATCGTGTAAAACAGTTATA
>JAFGID010000069.1 GCA_016929735.1 Ignavibacteriales bacterium
AATGCTGTTCAGGTAATTCGCAATCCAATCAATTAATTGATGACCATACTTTTTAAAATCTTCAGTTGGCATATCACCAAATTGTTTCTTTTCTTTCATATTATCTTGTGACTTTGTTGCATATAGTTAATTATTAATTTTCAATAACCAATCAATTATGATTTTTGTTAATTTAATTCTTTTATCGGTAAACGAATGTCCTGTTGATAAAGTCATTTCATCTAAATTTTTTACCTTCGCTAATTTCAATGCTGCTGCAAGTGGCTTATGATGAAATTCGGCAGGGGCAATACTATCAAATTCAGAACCAACTAATAAAATATTTTTATCCATTAAATTTTGTGTATAATTTAATAAATTCCATTCTTTTGAATTTATTAACATTTCCTCAATAAGACTTTCAGCGGATGTATCTCTACAAAACTCAACTCCCATTTTTAAATTTTCAACTGCTTTCTCTCTTACCTGAATATTGTTTTTAATGTATTCTGAAATCAAACCAGGATTAAAGACAGACAAAGCTGCTACATCAGAAATATTTTTATCTTTAATACAATTCATCAACCCAAAAAATCCTCCCATACTATGTCCAATAAGAATTATTTTTTTGCTGTTCACTCTGAATTGTTCAGTAACTTTTTCATTTCTCAAAAAGCAAATTGTATTTTCGATATCATAAAGGCAGCTCTTAAATGAATACTTTCCTTCACTCCCCCAACACCCACGGTATCGAAAGATAAGAACATTAAATCCTGCTCTCTGAATTGCATGTGCAATATCAAAGTTAACCTGATTGCCGGGAAATCCATGCAATAAAATAACAGTCGGATGAGGATTAATTCCATTTGCAATAAAAAAAGTACCAAGTAATTTACAATCGTCACTTTTAATTAGTATTGGTTTCATTGATGGTGGAAATTTCAGATCAATATAATTTGGATCTTGAATAACAGGGTTAAATGATAAATCCTTCATAATATTACATAAATAATTTGAAAATACTTATTGAAAAATACAATTTTTTATTGATTTTGAATTCAGATTTTCGTTTTCTATAAAAATTATTGATTATTTTCGTAAAAATAATTTAAATTAATTATTATTTTTTCAAAACTAAATAAAAAGGGGATATTATGAAGAAGATTTTATTGTTAGTTATGCTTCTTAGCATCATCCGTATTACGGCACAAGATATTCCACCAACTCGTGAATTCAGAGGTGTATGGATTGCCTCTGTAGCTAATTTAGATTGGCCTTTAAAGAGAACTTACACAACACAAGAGCAACAAGACGCACTTGTTTCTATGCTTGACTCTCTTAAGTTATGTAATATTAATGCTGTGTTTTTTCAGGTACGACCTGAGTGCGATGCTTTATATATTTCTAGCATCGAACCTTGGTCATATTGGTTGACAAATTCGCAGGGAACTCCACCAAATCCACTTTGGGACCCACTCGAATTTGCTATCCAAGAGTGTCGTAAAAGAGGTATGGAAATTCATGCTTGGCTCAATCCTTATCGTGCCGTTAGAAATGCAACTACCTATTCACAACACGCAAGTCATATCACCAATACACACCCAGAATGGATACTTACCTTTAACAATTTGAAAATTTTAAATCCAGGTATTCCCAATGTTTGGGATTATAATATTTCAGTTATTGTTGATATAGTAAATAGATATGATGTTGACGGAATTCATTTCGATGATTATTTTTACCCATATCCTCCTGATCAAATTACATATCAGGATACTGCAACATTTTCGTTATACAATAGAGGTATCGCAGACATTGGAGACTGGAGACGTGACAATGTAAACACTTTAATGCAAATGATTCACGATACAATAAAAGTATTAAAACCATGGGTGAAATTTGGTATTAGTCCATTTGGTATCTGGAAAAATGGTGTTCCTACCGGTATCACTGGTATGGATGCTTACAATGTAATCTTTGCTGATCCGATAGCTTGGTTAAAGGATAAATCTGTAGATTACATTATTCCACAACTTTATTGGCAGATTGGTGGAGGACAGGATTACTCAAAATTGATGCCATGGTGGGCTGATTCGGTACATTATTATGGACGACATTATTTTGTCGGTCATCCTTTTTATAAAACGTCACCAAAAACTTTTACGGGTGGGTTATTATCCCGAGCAGAAATGTCAGATCAAATTCGTCTTAATAGAGCAAACGATAAATGCCAAGGTAGTACATTCTTCCAAGCGAGGAATTTCCCTGATAACTACAATAATGTTACTGATTCAATTATGGCACTTTATCAATATGACGCACTCATTCCGGTTATGGAATGGGGAGATACAATCCCACCAAATGAACCTTATGCACTTACATTCGGAACAATACCCGAGACTAGCACTGAAGGTTTAATGTGGAGTGCTCCGCCTGCAGCTGTGGATGGTGATACTGCAATGAGGTACGTAATATATTATAACATGACGACATCAAGATTTACCTCTTTATCAAATGACGCTACATTTATTATTGATATTACAGGAAATAATTACTATGAAATTACTCCTCAAGAGGATACTTATTATTATATAACTGCACTTGATAGAAACAATAATGAAAGTACTGCAAGTGACATGTGGGGTCTTGATATTGACATTTACACAAATGTTCCATATAAATTTGATTTAGCACAAAACTATCCTAATCCATTTAATCCATCGACAAAAATTAAATTTACAATTCCTGAATCTGGTAATGTTAAACTAACAGTTTATAATTTATTAGGTCAAGAAATTACAACATTAGTAAATAGTATTTTAACTGCGGGTCATCATGAGGTAGAATTTAATGCAGAAAATCTAAGTAGCGGATTGTATATTTATAGATTAGAGTCATCGGGTAATGTTGCAGTGCGTAAGATGATTTTTTTGAAGTAAATGTTAATTGTTAATTATATTAAAAAGACGCAAATCAATTGCGTCTTTTTTTATTAATCAATTTTTTTAGATGCTTTGATTATAAGTAAAATTAAAAATACAATAATTTAAAACTAGATTCTACCAACCACCCTCGGCATATTTCCTAAATTTATTCTTTTCTTGTTTAAAAGATAAAATACAAAATAATAAATGATCATTATCGATAACCCAAAGAGAAAAGAAAATAATTCAATGCTTGCATTATCTGCGAATATTCTCAATCCGATAAATATCCCAACGACCAACAAAATGAGCGGTATTCCATAAAGAAGGAAACTCATCTTAAAAACAATTTTTCCTGCTAATGATATTTTGACTTTATCACCAATTGATACACCAATTTCATCAACCGCTGTGAGAGTTTTCTTTCCATCACTTTTCGGTTTACAAAATATTTTTGCTGTGCATTCTTCGCAAGCATCAGTAGTATTTAATTCAACTTCAACAATCTTACCATCTATCTTTATAACTTTTCCGCTTTCAATAAATTCTTCTACTGCCATTTTTTCCTCTTTAAAAATAAAAATGTTGAAGTCAAACACCTCAACATTTATAATAACTTATCTTAAAATTTATTCCGCTGCAACTTCTTCCAATTTTTTGATAAATAATCTGTCAATTGCTTTAGTTGGGCATTTATCAAATGGAATAATAGCCTCAACTGTTTCGTTGTATTTATTATAATCAATAACTGCAAGATTATTAATTATCTCAATTGTTCCTTCGGATTTTCTTGCACAAATTCCACAAGCTATACAAGCAACTTTACAAACCGCACGTGAAGTTTTCGGATCATCGTGACTTTTACAGAATACATAAGTGTTTTGAGTAATCGGATGTAATTCCATAATTCCGCGTGGACAAGCTTTTACACAATTCCCGCAACCAGTGCATTTTTCTTCTATAACTTCAGGCAATCCGTTATCATTCATATACATTGCCTCGAATGGACAAGCACGAACACAATCACCTCCACCAAGACATCCATAATAGCATGCTTTGTTGCCGCCTGACATAAGATGAGCAACAGCACAACCTGTTGGCCCAGAATATTCAGCTTGTTTTTTTGCTGCTTCTAAATTACCTCCTCTACAC
>JAFGID010000070.1 GCA_016929735.1 Ignavibacteriales bacterium
GAAAGACGCGCCCAGCGCCAGGGAAACAAAGATCAATACAATCAGGTATATGGCCAGGCTGCTGAACTGCTTGCGGTACGGGAACAGTCTGTATTCGCGCCAACGTTTTTTTAATATCGCCTTGAGCAGAAGCACGACAACGTAAATTTCCGAAAAAGCAAACGACACCCCGGGAGCCAGGTTGTAAACAGGCAATCTGTAAGGGTCGTTGATTCCTCCTCCGGAAAACAATCCTCCCGGATAATCAAGTATAATTATCAGAAATGCAAACCAAAAATAATCGTTTCTGGACCTCCATATTGGAATAAATAACAGCAAAATTAACAATCTGTTAAATGCAACCGGAATATAATAGACTAAAAACGCACTTATAATAATCCAAATGATTAACTGTGAAAATAAGTTTAATTGATATTTTTTTAGATTCATTTATTTAGATAACAAGCTTTTATTTTCATATAAATTAATTATTTTTATTAATAAATGGAATTTTACTAATTAAAAAAGCTCTTTCATTTTTTTTTGTAAAAAATATCGTGGAACCCGTTAAAATCAATGAAACTGAAAATAATAAAATATTTTTCGAGGGTATAATTGAAATAATCACGCTACCTGCAATTGAATATATAATAAGAGATAAATTATTTGATCTAAATTTAAAATTTATTTCTTTTTGGAAATAAATAAGAAGTATAATTGATAAAATAATATAAGTAATAAAATATTTTAAAGCCCAAGCCCACAGCCCTATCAAAGGCGTTAGAATCAAAACAAGCAATAAACTGAAAGTATTATGCCCCAAGCCAAAAGGTATATATTTCTTTATTCTTCCAGTAGGTGTAAATATTAAAGTGAAAACATAAATCCAGGTTCCAAATAAAATTGAAATAAAATGTAATGGTAAATAATCTGCGGCTCTTGCAAATTGGCTCGAATAAAAAAGAGGGATTATTATGCTTCTGAATGCAATTCCCAAAAAAACAAAAGGAATAACCGTGAAAGTCATCAAACGCAATACATCATTTGCTACTTCTGTAACTTCAATATCTGACTTTGCTTCAGTAAAACGGGGGAATAAATATCCTGATATTGAGGGATAAATGAATCCTGCAAACAATCCTGACCAGGCAATAATGGGGCTGTATAGACCAAATTCGCCGATCCCGACAGAATTGATTAAATATGCACGAGAAGCCGCGTCACAAGCAATTTCAAAATATCCCAAAATCATCCCAATTCCTCCTATGGCTAGAATCTCATAAGAGTAAGTTCGTGATATTTTTGCAATCAGTATATCTTTTATTCCAAATCCATTTGATCTTAAAACTTTAAAAAAAGCATAATATGCAAACACAACAAAAGTAACTAAAATGGTCAAGCTTAAATTGATTACAACACCAAGTATGTCAAATTTCAGAACCAGAATAATATAAATTATAAACATCAATACCGAGATGATAATTTCTGATAAGGCAATGAAACTAATCTTTTTATATCCATACAATATTGAACTGGGTATAGACCTTAACACTATAAAAGGAAATAAGGTAAAAGCAATAAGAAAATAATATTTATAAGATGCGTTTCCTAAAAATATCTTAGCTAAATATTCATTAAATATTAAGCCGCCTAAATATATTAATAATGTTAATGGTAATATTAAAATAAAATAAGTTTTAAGAACATTCAGAACGTCTTGGTTGTTTTCATTATTTTTTTTTTCAGCTATCAATTTTAGACACCCAGATTCCATTCCAAAAGTAGAGATTGAGGAAAATTTATTTAAAGTGTCTTGTAATTGCGATACTATTCCAACACCGGTTGTCCCTAAATATAATGCGTTAATTTTCGCTCTGAAAATTCCAATGATAAAAGATATTACTCTTGAACCTGCTAAATAACTCGTATTTTTTGCTATATTTCTAAGTTCCATATCAAATCATTTTTCTCAATACATAATTGAATGAATAAATTATTAATATTTTTATTGTTACAATTTTAAGATAAAGTTCGCGCTTTTTTATCAAGTGTATGATCAGATTCTTTAGCAATAACATATATTCTTCATTCGCTATTCTATTTTTATTATGCTTCACATAATATTCGAACCCAAGTGTTTCTGAATAACGCCATGTTTTTCTACCCACAATAGTATATGGATCTTGAGATATATTCCCCAAATGCCTTCTGTAAGATGCGGTTTTTTCATTTACAAACTTCACTTTCGATTTAGATCCGATCAAGAGCCAAAGAAAATAATCTTGAATATATGAATATTTTTTTTTATGGGATTCCTTTAACCAATCACTTATTAATTCTCTTTTAAAACATACAGTTAAAGTATTTATACAATTACCATATTTTATTAATTTATATAAAATATCGCCTTCATAATTTATCTTAGCTTTAAATATATTTTGATCTTCACTCGGTAATGTTTCACCTGTATGATTTACGACTTCTATATCTGAATATATTAATCCATACTCTTGATTTGATTTCAGAAAGTCCACCTGTTTTTGCAGCTTAAAACAGTCATTCCAGTAATCATCGCCTTCACAAATAGCTATATATTGCCCCTGACAATTATTTAAAACATTTATAAAATTCTTAGAAGCACCTATATTACGTTTATTTAAAATCAATTTAATTTTATCGGGATATTTTGTTTTATATGAAACACATATTTCACGAGTTTTATCGGTAGAGCAATCTTCCCCAATTACCAAAACGTAATTAAAATCTGTTTTTTGAAATAAAACACTTTCGATTGTTCGTGCAATATATTTTTCATGGTTGAAAGTAATTGAACAAATACTTACTTCAATATTTTTCATTTAAACTAATTAGTTGATTTATTAATAAAGTGAACCATTTAATTCAATCGAACTTCCGTTTACATAATCAGTGGCGATAAGAAACTGAATAGCATTAAATATGTTCTGCGGATCACCAAATTTATTTGTAGGTAATCGTTTTTTTATAGAATCTTGAATTTGAGGAGAAACTTCAGCAATCATCCCAATATTAAAATACCCCAAATTCAAATTATTTATTGTGATTCCTTTTTCAGCATTTTCAACGGCAATACTTTTCGCAAGTCCCGTAAGAGCGGATTTTGAGGCCGCGTAAGCGCTCGTCCCTTGCACTCCTATTTTGGCAACCACCGACGAGAGATTGATGATCCTGCCATAGTTTTGTTCCCTCATTATCGGGAGGACATTGTGGATCAGATTGAACGTGCCAATCAAATTGGTCTCTATTACGTTCGTCCATTTATTAATATCAGACTTGTGAGCGAAAGAATTATAATTAATGGAAGCGCAATTAATAAGGACAATTTTATTTAAATTCAATTTAATTTTATCAATCCAATCATGAACTTCAACATGATTGCATATATTCACCTTTGTTAAATACTTCAGATATTTTTCGTTTGGAGTTGTTTGATAGTATGTGCCAAAAACATGCCCGTCTGCATCTGTAAACTTATCGATCAAATATTTCCCGATTCCCCGAGAGGCACCTGATATTATAATTGATTGTGTTTTTTTTATGTCCATTTTATAACAGATGCACCCCATGTCCAACCTGAACCTACAGCTGCAAATAGAATAATATTATTTTTTTTTATTTTCCCGGATTTGTTTAATTCATCAAGGAGTATCGGGATAGTGCCAGCTGAAGTATTTGCATACCGATCCATATTGGTCATAACTTTTTCAAAGGGCAAGCCGATTAACCTTGCGGTTTCCTTCAATATCCGGATGCTGGGCTGATGGGGAATCATGAAATCAATATCATCAATGCTGAGATTTGCATCCTTTAAAACTTCAGACACGGCCATAGGTATCACTTTTGTAGCTGTATTATAAACTTCTCGGCCATTCATTTCAAAATATTGCAGTTTTTTTTCAATGTTCTCCCTGGTCAATGGATTTTCCGATCCGCCACCAGGTACTGTGAAATTGAATTTCCCCCTGCCGTCGGAATATAATTTAAACGCAAGAAAACCGGCATTCCCCTCCGTATGGGTCAGGACCGCAGCTCCAGCCCCGTCGCCAAAGAAAACGCACTCTCTTTGGCTCCAGTCCGTGATCCTGGAAAAAGTATCCGCCCCTATTAGCAATACGTATTTGTAAACGCTACTGGCGATAAACTGCGCAGCAGTCGATAACCCGAATAAAAAGCCTGAACATACTGCGCTCAAGTCAAAAGCAACTGCGTTATATGCTTTTAATTTGTCTTGGACAATACACGCAGTGGATGGGGCCAATCGATCCGGAGTCGCAGTGGCTACAATAATTAAATCTATTTCATTGACAGATATCCCTGCACTTTTAATGGCTGCTAGTCCAGCTTGAGCAGCCAAGTCACTGGTCGCTTGGTTAGGTGAGGCAATTCTCCTTTCCTTGATACCTAGGTTTTCTTGGATCCATTGGTCACTGGTACTGACGATAGATTCCAAATATTGATTCGTATAAATCTTTTCTGGCAAATAAGATCCAGTTCCAACTATTGATACTTTTTTTACAAATTGCTTCATATTTTTATCTTATTTCAATTTTTTTTCTAGATCTAAAATTATTTTTTTATTTCTTTCTTTAATGAATTTTGCAGGTATTCCCGCAAATATTTTCCAGGGAGGAATATGCCCTTTAATTAATGAAAGTGAACCCAATACTGAGCCAACATCTAAAAGTGAACCCGGCAAAATTATTGCCCCGCTTCCAACCAGCGAATGTTTTTTCAGAATAATTTGTCCCTTTTCAATTTTTCTAAATTCGTCTGGAACTGTGGGGTTAGTAAGAGCATTCCCTAAATAATCATCTGAAGCAGAATAAATGGATACGCGAGATGAAAGTCCAGAAAAATCTTCCATAAGAATCCCAGCTTCCCCGAATAACCCACAAAAAACAGCAATGTGAACATATGATCCAATTTCGATTTTTCCAGATAAAACGCAAAAATCATCAATCCGCACATTATTTCCAATTATTATTTTCTCGGGGTTGTAAATGCTCGCTTTCCTACTTACTAAAACATTATCCCCAAATTCTTTAAATCCTACCAAAATCAACTCTTCAGGTGTATAAAAAGAACTCATGATTTCCTCTCCTTATAATTTTGCATTACGCTAACAATCATATTCAATTCTTTCGTAGAAAGATCAGGAAAAATCGGCAGACATATCACTTCCTCTGCCATTTTTTCTGCAATCGGCATTTTCCCAGGTTGAGCGGATTCCATGCTGCGATATGTTGGAAGCTGGCTGATCAGGGGGTAGAAATATCGCCTGCCGTAAATATCGTGTTTCTTCAATTCTTCATAAACCGCATCTCGTGTTTTTCCATATTTATCTTTATCTATCAAGATGGGGAAATAAGGATAGCATTGCTTTACCCCAGGAAAATCCTCTAGGTAAGTAAGGCCGGCTATGCCTTTCAGTCCTTCGCGGTATTGCTCGGCAATTTCCTTCCGCTTGGCGATCGCCTGGTCCACATATTTCAACTGGAGCAAACCCAAGGCTGCTTGCATTTCATTCATCTTAGCATTGATGCCGGGAGTGACAACCGTAGTTTCACTTAAAAAACCGAAGTTTTTCAGGTTGTCAATCCGCTTTTTGGTGGATTCATCGTGGCAGACAATGGCACCGCCTTCAAAGGTCGTATAAACCTTGGTAGCGTGGAAGCTCATGACCGAAAGATCGCCAAAGTGCAATACCGGGATATCTTTGATAGTCACACCAAAAGTATGGCAGGCATCGTAGATTACTTTCAATCCATAAGTATCCGCGATCTCTTTGATGCGAGTTACATTGCAGGGATTGCCATATACATGCACAGGCAGGATAGCTGTGGTATTTGGTGTAATTGCTGCCTCGATTTTGTTGGGATCAAGATTAAATGAATTGGGATCGATATCTACAAAAACGGGCTTGATTCCGTTCCACCACAACGCGTGGGTTGTAGCTACAAAACTAAAGGGGGTAGTAATCACTTCACCAGTGATCTTCAAAGCCTGCAAGGCAGTAATTAAAGCCAGAGTACCATTGGAGAAAAGCGAAATGTATTTCACTCCCAAGTACT
This sequence comes from Ignavibacteriales bacterium, assembly GCA_016929735.1. Taxonomy (GTDB): domain Bacteria; phylum Bacteroidota; class Ignavibacteria; order Ignavibacteriales; family Melioribacteraceae; genus JAFGPR01. Next base: position 6,090 of record JAFGID010000070.1, read on the forward strand.
CGCCAAGCTTCTGTTCCAACTCCTTATGAAACTGCCCGTTGTTGGTCAGCCATTTTGAATCCCAGATCTTTTTCAAATATTCCTGAAACTCTTCTAAAGGTGGCAAAAAAGGGCGGGTTACAAATATTTTTTCCATTTAGTTTACACTCTTCCTTTTTTTTTGATATCAAAAAGTTCTATACACGATTAATTTATTTTTTTTATTATAATGTATATCCACATTCTACAGTCACCCAAACATCATTATTGTTTTTAAGTAAATACAAAACAATCTAGTAAATGAGCAAAACTAAAATTCATTTTTTATATTTTTAATCTCTCTTGCCGGCACGCCGCCGACGATCGTCCAGGGCGGGACATCGCGGGTCACCACGGCGCCGGCCGCGGCCATGCCGTACTCTCCCACGACAACCCCCATTAGAACAGTGACATGGGCGCCAATATATGAATTCTTTTTTATCAGAATGGGTTTTTGCGCA
>JAFGID010000071.1 GCA_016929735.1 Ignavibacteriales bacterium
TACAAAAACAAGCCTAGAATAATAAGAGAATTCTCTTGGAACAGAGGTTAATATAATTAATTGTTTTATTTTAAAACTATAGTTTTATAATAATAAACACGTGTTTTTGTTGATAACCTCACAACTGATTTTTATTAAACATCTTACAAGCAAAAAAAATGTAGACAAATTAAAAGAAGACTAAATAAATCAACACGAAGAATTTCTTTGTTAACAAGGGCAAAATAACCAACATTGCCCACACATAATACCAACACAAAAGCAAGCATTTGTCAACAATTTGTTAACACATGTTTTTATTCAAAATAAGCGTAAAAAGTCAAATATAACCAAACTGTTTTATCGTATAAATTTGTGTCTCTTATTATATCGAGAGGAGCAAAATAGTAAATTCCTCCTTCAACGCCGAGATTATCACTATATTGATAGTATAATGATAAATCTAATTCCCATCCGTATTGTTTTGAGTTACTGCTATCGGCAAGCATATAATCCTTTGCTGTCATAAAATAATGTCCAGCAAGACTTATATCTAACTTTGCTTTTATAATGTTGAAAAACAATTCGGCGTTGATATCCATTAACCCTTTATAATACAAGTCCTCTTTTGTGTCAACTATGTACTCTATGTTACCATAATACTTGTATAAGTCACCAAAAGGAACGGAAAACGCCTTTAAATCGTTATTGCTTAGATCGTCGTCACCGCTAAGATATTCTAAGCCAGCTTTCAAACCGTAGTCAACCATGCTGCTTTTAAAAGTATACCCAAGCTTTGCAGCAGCCATAAAAGCACTTGTGTATTGTTTTATGCCATCTATTTTTTCGTTACCCCATTGATACGAAAACTCAGCTTCGTGTAAGAAATTTGAAATATCTCCGCGTATGAAAAGCCCTGTAGTAAATCGATCTAGATGTTTACTATCAGATACCTTTTTCTCATTGAATATATATGGTTCAACGATATAATAATCAGAAGGTTTATACAAAACACGTGTACCGATTAAGTGTGCATCAAGAGAGTCGTTTGAAAACAAAGTTTCGTCTGTTTTAAATCCAAACAAATCAATAGAAATATTTTTAAGATAAGGAGTGAATACAACGCCATCAAAACTTCTACCTACATGACTCCATTCATAGGGGCTGATTAATCTTCCAGCTCCTAATTCATATTCCATACGCCCGATTTTAAGATTATAATTGAAACCAAACATATTTTTAACAGATATAAAACCTTGATGTAAGTCAAAACCATTTATACTATTCATTGGATCGCGCTCCTCTCCAAAATACCGGGAATCTTGTAGCTGAATAAATCCAGAGACCTTGTTTGGCGATTCAAACAAAGCATTCAACTTTGTTCGTAAGGTTGAATAACTATTAACCTTAATTTTGTTGCTTAAATTATCAGAATATGTTTCGAGAGTAGGTCTTATTTCAGCAGAAAATTTCGGGACGATTTGAGCATAAAGACTTATCGATAGAGACGTAAAGAGTACTAATAAAAACCTCATTTTCATAGTTTCTCCTATTTTTAGTTTGAAAAACCAAATTTTTTATGTTAATATTAGGAAAAATAAGAAAAAAGAATAATCTTTAAACCAAATATATTAATTTCGTGTCAAATATTTATAATTTCAAAAACAATATTTTTTTGGAGGAACAATGGTACAAAAAGTTGCAAAATTTGCAATTTTATTAACATTAATCGTAATTTTATTTTCAGGTTGTGAAAAAAATGACGGAACAGAGCCCGAAGATGTAACGGATGAACAAGCTCTTGAGGAATTAGTTGCTAATGATGACGTACTGAAATCTTACGATGTCAACTTTAATGAAGAAGCAGCGATGAACTTTGCTAAAACTGAAACCGCTATCTATCCAATAAGGGTTGGAAGAAGAGTAACCTTGGTAAGTAGAAATCTTAATGTTACTTTTAGTGGCGATTCAGCTAGTGGGCTGCTAACATCAGTTTATAATGGTACCCTTTATATTGCAGCATCATACAATGCGGCCGCCCCCGGAGATACTTCAGAAATTGACACCTTAATTCAAAAGGGTTTTTCAACAACAGTAACTAGAAATCTTAAATTTAAAAAGGTTGCAAACACAAATAAACCAAAATTAAATTGGAGATTGACCGCCATTTCTTTACCAGAGGGACAAACTTCAATTACTCCTATTAACCTAACTAAGCTTGTTGTTGGATTACCAAATGGTGATTCAATAGTAGTCACAAACCCTAATAATTATTATTTGACTAGAGACACATCTTCTCATTCAATTCCGATTTTTGGCGTAAATCAAAATGTAAAAGTCAGAATTGAATTAACAAGCACAAGATCCGATACAGATTTTGTTACTCTTACTTGGGGAGCTGCGTTTGGATATACTATGCATAGAGCAAAGAAAAGATTTGATTTAATATCATCTACATTAAGTGGTGGCTTATATTATAAAGTCTATGAGCAGACATATACTACTAATTACAGGAGAGGATTTAAACATGCCATTTTTGATGCTATACAAAGGCCTGTAATATTAGACGATGCTGTTCCTGTTCAACATAACGCATGGGGAATTCCCTATATTGTCAAATAATAGTTAAAGTTAAAACACATAAAAGCCCGAATAAAATGTTCGGGCTTTTTTATTTTTGTTTGGTATTTTTTATCTTTAAATTACATTTAATAAAATTGTTTATGAAAAAAACATTAACCATTATTATGTTAATTTTTGTTGTTTCATGCCAGAGTGAAACTTTTAAAGGCAATGGAAAAGGTGCAACAGAAATGCTCAAAAGATTTCTTGAACCTGATGCAGATTATCGTGATTTGACAGAAGAACTTTTACCCAACGAAGAAGATTACGAATTGTACTTTAAGAAAGAGTATTCAAAAGTTGCTTTTGACAGATATTCTAAAATGTGGGGAAATAAAAATTTGGTAATAAAACCGGATACTAGTCAAGTTGAAATAATTATTGATTCAACAACAACAGAGGAATTACGCGAATGGACCGGAACTGCAGCGCTAGAGTTTCCGGGTGGTTATAAAGATATTACGGATAAATTGCAGGATAGTCTTGTGATTTACAAATTCAAATTTGTTCAGCCGGGTTTTAACACAGGATTATCTTATGATGGCCTTGTTTATCTTAATGGTAGGTGGGTGATTTTTCCTAAACCTTGGAGAGTTCTGAAATAATAGACAAAATTTTCTTTGTATCTTTCTTACCTAACATATTTTTTGGCACTTCATCTACAAATAAAATTTCTTTTGGAATCTTGTAAGCAACAAACCTTTCCTTTAAATAGTTTATAACTTCTTCAACACCGAGTGACAGGTTTTCTTTCTTAACTATCAATGCCACAATTTTTTCTCCCCACACATCATCTTCAACACCAACAACAGCACAATCTTTTATTTTTGAATTGTTTATTAGGATTTCTTCTATTTTTTTCGGGTCTATTTTTTTGCCACCAGAAATTATTATACCATCTGAGCGGCCAACAACAAAAAGATTTTTTTCTAAATCAAGATAGCCAAAATCTTTAGTTAAATATTTTCCGTTGAATTTTTGAAATTTCTTTTTTAAATAACCTTCAGCTACGGTTGGTCCCTCAACAAAGATTAACCCTTCTTTGTTTTCTTTTAATTCATTACCGTTAGAATCTATAATTTTTATTTGTGTGTTTCCCAGCGGCTTCCCAACGGAATTAGGAAAATTTAATATTTCTTTATCAGAAAGCGCTGTAACCATAGAGCAAGTTTCCGTTGAGCCATAGACAACAGAAACGGGAATGTTTTTTTCAACCAGCCCTTTTGCAACATCAGGATTAACTTTATTTCCACCAATAAAAACTCTTTTTAATTTCGGATTGAAATCGAAGTTACGTTCCAAAAGTCTACTAACTTGAGTCGGGACCAGCGAAATATAGTCAGGAGAAAAAGATTGAATCGAAGAAATTATAACGTCTGTATTTAAAGAAGATGGGATAAATAAAGTACAACCACTTAATAACGAACGAGCAATAATTGAAAAACCACCAATATGAAAAAAGGGAAGCGTTGCTAACCATTTATTCTTTTGCTGAGTGTTTATTAATGAATTTGTTGCAATAGCACTATGATACAAATTATCAAAACTGATAAGAACCGCCTTTGGCAAACCGACGGTTCCGGAAGTAAACAGCACAATCGCATTTTTGCTTAGATAAAATTTTGAATCAACGCATTTCAGTCGTTCAAATTTAAGAGAGAAAAACTTATTCAAGGCTGTAAGAAATATATATTTTGGAAGACATATAACCTTTTGTCCTGTTGCTGTAATAATCTCGTCGACCTCATTTTGTTTGTAATTTGGGTCAACAACAATGGGCACACAACCGATATTCCAAAGCGATAAAATCGTGCAAACAAAATCAATAGAATTCTCTAATTGAATTAAAACAAAATCATTTTTTTTGATTTGAACTTTTAGTATATCAGTAAAAACATCAACAAATAAATCTAATTGACGATAAGTTAACTTAATTTCATTATGATTAATTGCAATTATATCTTTTGAAACTTTGCTTTGTTCTTTTAACCAATTAGATTTTTGTGGTATATTAATCATTGCAGTTCTTTAAATTTTGGTGGATAGTTTTTTACATCAAAATTAATTTTACCGTTTTTCACTTTAAAGGGATCGTCGTATAATTCGTTCGAGATAAATTCTCCCGCGTTTAATCCGTGACAAAGATCATTATCAACAGCAGCAGCAAGGAAAACAAGCATAGAACGAGCAACACAACTTTCGAACGACGAGGAAATAATAATTTTTATTCTTTTTAATTCATCAAGACAAATTTTATTGAATGTTCTGATAACATTGCCATATAGCATTGGTTTTATCACAAAAAAGTCAAGAGGTTCTTTGGCGAGGTCTAAATTTAAAAATTTAGTTCCGAGAGACTTATCCAGAGCAATTGGGACAAGATTCATCTTTGCAAGAGATTTCATTTTATTTAAATCTTCAACTGGTTGCTCCACAAATTGAATGTTGAATTTTTTAAGTTTTTCCAATCTGCTAACCACCACCGAATAATCCCAATTTTCATTGACGTCAACTCTTAAATTAATATTATTTCCTATCGCTTCTCGGACTTGTTTTATTAATTCATAATCTTTGTTAAAATCTTTTCTTCCGATTTTTATTTTAATTGTTTCAAAGCCTTCATTAGCATATTCTTTTGCAGCGGAGACACATTCATCAATGGGAGATAAATCTATCACAGCATTCACACCAATTTGCTTGGCAAAAAAGTTATCCAAATAGTCATTTCTTTCATCGTTAAACTTTTTATTAAAAACACATTGGGATATTCCGAACAGCAAAGCGGGGCAATTAGTATATTCTTTAAAATTTCTTATTTCTCTGTTTATATCTATGGGCTCTTTGTCAATTGCTGATTTCAATTTTTTTATTGATTTAAGAAATTCTTTTTCGTTCTCGGTACCCAGCTCAGGAGACAATGAAGATTCGCCTAAATATTTTTCTCCATCTTCAAAAGTTAATTCTATATAATAAATTTTTTTCTTTGAAATTTCACATTTGGAATTTCTAAAAGGAGTTTTCAAAATCAGTTCGTGTGGAAAATATTCTAATTTCGTTGCTTTCATTTTTAATCCTTTCTTTGCCAAAATAGCTCGAAGACACAAAAGGTTTATATTTATGAAACAATAATTCCGATAGACAAAAGTATTCCAAATAACGCTGAAAACATAGCCGACAAAGTAAGAGTTTTGTTCAATTGCTTTCCGGAAAGAGTGAAGAGCATTTTGATTAAAATAATTGAAAAAGGGAAAATAACAACAGGTAAAAGAACAAAAATATTTTTTATTGAAAAATAAATTGGAATCAAAACAGAATAAGAAACAAGAAGCATAAAAACATATTCAATTCTTGAAAAGATTTTTCCAAATATAACGGCAAGCGTCTTTTTATTTGCAATTTTATCTTCTTCAATATCGCGGTAGTTATTTACTACAAGAATATTTGTAATTAAAGCACCAACTGGAATTGCACACAACACAGACAGAGCCGTAATTTGTAAAGTTTGAACATAATATGTTCCTATAGTTCCAATTAATCCAAAAAATAGAAAGACAAAAATATCACCCAGTCCGTTGTAAGCGAGTGGAAATGGTCCGGTGGTATATGCGAGAGACATAAAAATTGAGAGAACTCCAATGATTAAAATTATCCAACCGCCAAGATGAACAAGGTATAGCCCTAAGAAAAAGCAAACACCATAAACGACAAGTAATCCGATTTTCATTTCTTTTACGGAAATTAAACCCGACGCCATAACTCTTATTGGACCGACTCTATCTTTTTTATCTGAACCTTTTAAGTAATCGAATAAATCGTTTGAAAAATTTGCTCCGATTTGTAAAAGCAAACAACAAAAAAGCGCAACAAAAGCAGCAATTGGTTTAAATGAATATTCTCTAATTGCGAGAGCAGAACCAACTATAACAGGAACGAACGCAGCCGGTAAAGTTTTTGGTCTTGCTGCAAGAAACCAACATTTTAACTTACTAATTTTTTTTGCTTTAGCCATTAAGGAACACGGGGAAATTTTTTGAAATTTGGTTTTCTTTTTTCGTTATATGCTTTTTTACCTTCTTGTGCCTCTTCTGTCATATAATAGAGCAAAGTTGCGTTTCCCGCTAATTCCTGTATTCCTGCTTGTCCATCGAGTTCGGCATTAAAAGCAGATTTTAACAAACGTATAGCAAGAGGACTTTTTTCTAAAATTTCTTTTGCCCACTTAATTCCTTCTTCTTCAAGCTTGCCGACAGGAACGACCTTGTTTACCAACCCCATTTCTAACGCTTCGTTTGCGTTGTATTGTCTGCAGAGATACCAAATTTCGCGAGCCTTTTTTTGTCCTACTATTCGAGCAAGGTAGCTTGCACCAAATCCGCCATCAAAGCTTCCTACTTTTGGTCCGGTTTGACCGAAAATAGCATTATCAGCAGCAATTGTTAAATCACAAACAACATGAAGCACATGCCCACCACCAATAGCATAGCCAGCTACTAGTGCGATTACGGGTTTTGGAATACACCTAATTAATTTTTGTAAATCAAGTACGTTCAGTCTAGGAACGCCATCTTTCCCGACATAACCTTTGTCTCCACGGATTTTTTGGTCGCCACCAGAACAGAAAGCATACTTGCCGTCTTTTGACGGACCTTTTCCCGTTAAAAGAACAACACCTATGTTTTTATCTTCTCTTGCCTCTGAAAGGGCATCATACATTTCGATAACAGTTTCGGGGCGAAAAGCATTTCTGACTTCGGGGCGATTAATAGTAATTTTAGCGATACCATCCATTTTTTCATAAATGATATCTTTGTATCGTTTTGCTTTTTTCCAATTATATTTCATTTTTTTTCCTAAGTGTCTTTGAGCATTTGTGGCATAAGGGTTCGCCACGAAGGCACCAAGACACAAAACGTCATTGTTTATTTATTATTTTAAAAACTTTTGCATAATCGTAAATTTGTTTTAACATTGACATCAAACCATTTTTTCTTGTCGGAGAAAGTTGATTGTCTATTCCAATTTCTTTAATAAAATCAGGTTTAACTGAAAGAATTTGCTCAGGAGAAAATCCTGAATATGCCCTAACCAAAATTGCCGAAAGTCCTCGTACAATGAGGGCGTCGCTATCAGCATAAAAATAGATTTTACCATTTTCTGATTTTGCATACAACCACACCTGAGATTGACATCCCTCTATTTTAAATTTATCAGTTTTAAATCCTTCAGGATATGGTTCCATCTTCCTGCCGAGCTGGATTATGTATTTGTATTTTTCATCCCAATCGAGAAGATTAGAAAATTCATTAATAATATTTTCATGGTTTTTTTGTATTGTCATAATTAATTTTATATATTAATCAACCCTCTTTCAACTTAAAATATGTATAAGTAGCAATCTGCGATTGAATCGATTTCTCTGCTTTAATTGTTTTATATTTATTGCTCAAAGATTTATCGATTATTCTAGACTTGACATTGTCGCTTAATTGAATATTTAATATATCTTTAATAATCTTTTGTAAAGTTTTATCGTAAATTGGAAATGCAACTTCAATCCTTCTGCTTAGATTTCTTCTCATCCAGTCAGCAGAAGAAGCATAATATTTTTCTTTTCCACCATTATGAAAAACAAAAAGCCGTGCGTGCTCAAGATATAAATCAACAATGCTAATTCCATTAATATTATCGCTTAAACCTTTTACTCCGGGCACAAGGCAACAAATTCCCCGAATTATCATGTCAATCTTAACACCAGCTTGACTTGCCTCGTAAAGTTTATCTATCATCTTTTTGTCTTCAAGAGAATTCATTTTGATAATCATTCTTGCTTCTTTACCTTTCTTCGCATTTGCAATCTCGTTATCAATCATTTTAATAAAATCTTTTCTCATATTGAATTGTGCGACAAGAAGATGTTTGAATTTGTAGTTTATCTTTTTACCGGCGAGTACTAGAAATACTCTTTCTACTTCTTCGGTTAATCTTTTGTCAGCGGTGAACAAACCTATGTCGCAGTAAATTCTAGCGGTGCTTTCGTTAAAATTTCCAGTTCCTAAATATGAATAATATTTATATCCTTTACCTTCTTTTCTCGTTATTTGCAATATTTTTGAATGCACCTTCAAGCCCGGAAAACTATACAAAACATTAATTCCTGCTTTTTCCATTTGTTGAGCGAATTTAATATTTTGTTCTTCATCAAACCTTGCTTTCAATTCTACAAAAACGACCACGTCCTTTCCGTTATTAGCAGCGCGCAATAAATATTTGATTACTTCAGATTTCTTAGCCACGCGGTACTGGGTAATTTTGATTGTTGTAACCAACGGATCTTCAGCTGCTTGTTTAAGCAAATTCAGGACATGTTCATAAGAATGATAAGGAAAATTAAATAGAAAATCTCTGCGAGATATTGCATCAAATAAATTAATATTACCTTCCAGTTCTTTAATTTTATTTGGAATAAGTTTATCTAAAACGAGAGCTCTCTTTGTGGGGTTTGGGAAGGAAAAAAAATCAGCAAAGTTATGGTATTTACCCCCGGGAAAAAGGTCATGTTTTGAAAGTCCTAGAAAATTTAACAAAAATTTAAGAAACGGTTTTGGCATCGAGGAGTCGTATGTAAATCTACATGGTGCTCCAACCTCTCGCTTATTTAAGCTTTTTGTAATTTTTTGTAATAAATTGCCCTGAAATTCATCTTCAATATATAGCTCCGCATCTCTGGTTATTTTAAATGAATA